>CALSBD010000158.1:0-7180 GCA_943373055.1 Rhizobium sp. Q54 | reverse complement strand
CTCGCGCTCCCCGAGCCTCCAGAGCGCGATGCCGAGATTGTTCTGCTTCATCGCCCAGTCGAGCGGCACGCGCTCGCGGGTGCGTTCCTCCAGCGCCGCGCGATAGGCCGTGACGGCCTCCTCCAGCCGCGCCGTCCCGCTCTCGCGCTCCCCGAGCCTCAAGAGCGCGTTGCCGAGATTGTTCTGCGTCGCCGCCCATTGGAGCGGCACGCGTTCGCGGGTGCGTTCCTCCAGCGCTGCGCGGAAGGCCGTGACGGCCTCCTCCAGCCGCACCGTCCCGCTCTCGCGCTCACCGAGCGTCTTCAGCGAAATGCCAAGGTCGTTTCCGACGGCACCCCGTTGATCGGGTCCCAGCGCAAGGCTGTTCGTCAGATGAGACAGTTCGATACTCACCGCCAAATCGAAGTTCAGGCCCTTGTCGCGACCGCGCACGTACCATTCGTGTTGCAAGGCACGTGCTGCCTGAAATCGCTCGGGCTGTGGCATCGTTGTCGTGTATTCCACCTCGAACAATGCCCACACCGCGTCCGCCGTCGCCTTCGGATCAAGCGAAGCCTTGGCGGCCTCAACGGAAAGCTTTCTCGCGACGATCAGATTGTCTCGGCGCGCGGCGCGGCGGGCTTCGACTTGGGCGATGACGGCTTCATCCTCGCGATCGGCGGCTTCGAGACGCTCGGCGACTTCCTTTGCAAGGGATTGGTAGGCTTCGATGTCCTCGGAATCATAGGCGGCTTTCGCTTGCGCCAGCAGCTTGCCGGCTTCCGCGTCTTGATTTGAAATGCCGGAGAGGCGGGCCAGCAGTTCGGACTGGCTCTTCCAGCCTTCAATGAGACGTTCGAGCTGAAGCTCTATCTGATCTTCAGGCGTCTCGATTTTGAAGATTTCGCTGAGGAACCGTCGGACCAGGGCTTCTGAAACATCCGTTTCAGCGGAAATCGCCGGCACGCGTGTTAAAAGCTCGCGAAGCATCTGGTTTGTTTGGTCTTGCCCCGCCTTTAACTCTTCAATTCCCTGCAGCACCACATCAATCTTCGGCCCCAAATCAGCCGCCAGGGCGCGAACCAATTCGCCATGAGCCATTTGCCAGGCACGCCAAGCCTCAGGCATGGCGCCGCTTTTAAATAGGTCGGCGAAGTGGCTGAAGACGAGGGTGGCGAAGTCCCGCGACGGCCCGCTGTTTTGGCTGATGCCGCTGCGCGCGAGGCCGACATAGATGGCAGGCACGTCCTTTTCCTGGAAACCGGAGAGACGGGCCAAAGCGGGGATGAAGCCGGAATTGAGGGAATGGCCATCGGGCGAGGCAATCCCTGGCGCAACATGGGCTCCGACGCCCCAGGTCAGTTCCTCGACATGGGCGTCGATCGGCGATGGTGTCAGTGATCGGTTCGGGTCGCACGCCTCGGCATGGATCTTGTTGAGTTCCTTGCGGACCAAGGCTTCGAACGGCACTTCATCCGCCGCCCGGCCATCCCGCTTGGCGGCATCAAAGATCGCCTTCGCTGCCTCCACCCAGGCGAACCGCGCCGCGCGGGTGAGATGCTCGTTAGTGGCGATCTCATGCTTGCCGCGCAGGTCGGCGATCAGCGCGCCGCCGCGTCGGCGGATGCGGGCACGCACGGTTTCCGGCATGAGGGCGAGCGTCTTCTCAATGCCGATCTCGCCGAGGCATTCGCCAACAAAGGTGATTAGGTTGAAATCATCAGCAGCCATGTGCGTATCATGGCGTGCTCATTGTGCCCCGGCAAGCTCACATTGCCGAGGCACTTGACCGCGAACCGTGCGTCACGCGAACCCTCACTCCAACCCGTCAAACAGCGCCGTCGACAGATACCGTTCCGCGAACGACGGAATGATCACCATCAGCGTCTTCCCCGCGTTTTCCGGACGCCTGCCGACTTCGATGGCGGCCTTCAGCGCAGCGCCTGATGTTATGCCCACGGGTACGCCTTCGGTGCGGGCGACTTCGCGGGCCATCGCGATTGCAGCGTCGTTCGAGGCTTCGATCAAAGATGCCTGTTGTGCTGGCAAAACATCAGTGTAACTCGTAGACGCATTCCAGAATTGGATTAATTCGATTGCCAGCAAACAATAGAAACATCAGGATTGCATGGTTTCATTGTAAATAGCGAATATAATATGTAAAATTATGCAACTAAAATGTTAATCTCATGTATTCATGCAATCAAAATATTATAACGGGTCTGTGTCTCTAGACCTTTTGTGGACATTTATTCCATGCTACCCATAATCACATCACCGGCGGGTAGGGCAGAGGTTGTCTTTTATAGACATACTCGGTCGGATGTGTAGTTTCACTATACTCCGAACTTTATTTGCTTAAACCGCAAGAACCGCAAAAAAGGTAGTCGCCGAAGCCTCGACTGAAAGAGGTAGGGCGTAAGTTTGTCATGCTCCACCCGTGATGAACTTCGTTGTGTTGGCTGGTGGAAGCTTTGAAAGGACTACAACTATGCTCATTCGCAAAGGTATTCTATCTGCGGCCGTGCTCCTCAGCTTCGCATTTGTCGGACCGTCGCTGGCCGACTTCAATATGGAGGCAGGCCCGATCTGGAACCAGGGAGAAGCGGCGAGCAAGTGCGCGGCAGCCTGCAAGCTGACGTGGAACGGCCAGTGGACAACGACGGTCGCTGGTAAGATGTCGGTCTGTGGTGCCACCAATGACGCGCCGCATAAGCCGGCCAAGGGTGATGTCAAGGTTGGCCCGATCTGGAACCAAGATGACGCCACCAAGAAGTGCCCCGCCGGCTTGGCGAAGATTAAGTGGAATGGCCAGTGGACCACCACTGTTCCCGGTAAGATGTCGGTGTGTGGCTGCACCGGAGAGGCGCAGTAATCGACTGCCTTGACCGGCGTCAACGCCGATCATTTAGGCAAAGTCGATAAAGCCTTGCAGAGTATTAAACCGAAGCGACACGATCCTTTGCTGGACGGGGGTGGCGAATCGCCGCCCCCGGGCCATAAGTTTGTTGTAAGCGTCGGCTTACAAAACGTCGTGGCAGGCGTATTGCCCTCACTCCAACCCGTCAAACAACGCCGTCGACAGATACCGTTCCGCGAACGACGGGATGATCACGACGAGCGTCTTCCCCGCATTCTCCGGCCGCTTACCGACTTCGATGGCCGCTTTTAGCGCCGCGCCCGACGAGATGCCCACGGGCACGCCTTCGGTGCGGGCGACTTCGCGGGCGAGCGCGAAGGCGTCGTCGTTGGAGACTTGGATCACCTCGTCATAGATCGAAGTATCCAGCACGCCGGGCACGAAGCCGGCGCCGATGCCTTGGATCTTGTGCGGGCCGGCCGCGCCGCCGGACAAAACGGGCGAGGCCGACGGCTCCACTGCGATCACCTTCACCGAGGGCTTGCGCGACTTCAGCACCTGGCCGGTGCCGGTGATGGTGCCGCCCGTGCCAATGCCCGACACGAAGATATCCACCGCGCCGTTGGTGTCGTTCCAGATCTCCTCGGCCGTGGTGCGGCGGTGGATTTCCGGGTTGGCGGGGTTTTGGAACTGCTGCGGGATGATTGCGCCGGGGATCTCCTTGACGAGCTCATCGGCGCGCGCGATGGCGCCCTTCATGCCCTTGGCGCCCTCGGTCAGCACGAGTTCGGCACCCAGCAGCTTGAGCATCTTGCGCCGCTCGATCGACATCGTCTCCGGCATGACGAGGATCAGCCGATAGCCACGCGAGGCGGCGACAAATGCGAGCGCGATGCCGGTGTTGCCCGAGGTCGGCTCAATCAGGGTCGTTTCGCCCGGCACGATCTTGCCGGTCGCCTCCAACGCCTCGATCATCGCCACGCCAATGCGGTCCTTGACCGAGGCGATCGGGTTGAAGAACTCCAGCTTTGCGATCAAATGCGCCTTCACGTCATGGGCGGCGGCCAGCCGATCAAGCCGCACGAGCGGCGTGTCGCCGATCGTCTCGGTGATCGACCCATAGATGCGGCCACGCCCCGGCTTGTGCTCGGCAACGTCGGTGGGCACCACGCGGGCAGCGGAAATCGGGCTCATGAAGACACCTCCCAAGGCAGATGATGGATTGGGCGCCATCATAGCGCCCGCCCACCACCCCTGCGAGGCATCCACTCGCCGTTGGGCTGGACATGCGCGAACAATCGTTCTCTTGAACGAGCAGCTTTGGAGACAACGATTCCCACCGGCGGCCGTTGCGGCGTGGCCTCCGGAATGGAATTCTCAAGACCGACCGGTTGAGCCGAACCCGCCGCCGCCACGCTGGGTGTCGGGCAAGGTCGCGGTCGCCACCAAGTGGGCTTGCAGCACCGGGGCAATGACGAGCTGGGCGATGCGGTCGCCGCGCCGGATCTCGAACGGCTCTGCGCCCAGATTGATGAGGATCGCCTTCACCTCGCCGCGATAGTCGGCGTCGACTGTGCCGGGGCTGTTGAGCACCGTCACGCCATGGCGCGCGGCAAGCCCCGAGCGCGGCCGCACTTGCGCCTCGGTTCCTTGCGGGAGGGCGATGGCGAGCCCCGTGGGCACCAGCGCGCGCGCCAGTGGCGCAAGGGTGATCACCGCCCCTTCGGGGATTGCCGCCCGCAAATCAAGCCCCGCGGCGCCGGTGGTTTCATAGGCCGGGGGCGGCAGGCCGGCACCATCGCCGACCGCGGTGAAGAGAACGTCGATCATCGTGGTCACAGCCCCAAGCTCATCAATCCAACCGCGCCGGCGCCAAGCCCGGCCGCGCCCCCGGCGACATAGTCGGCCACGCCCCGCTTCGGCCCCACCCAGGTCGGCAGCGGCCGGCCCTTAGGCGCGAGCCGGGCCAAAAACAACAGCGCGAACGCCGCATAGCCCAAGGCGAACAGAACAAGTGCTGCAATGCCCGTGGCGCCAAACGCCCGCGCCGGCGCGCTCATCAGCGCATAGAGCCCGAACCCGACCGCGGAGAAGGCGAACGCGGCTAGAAGCACGAACACCGATTCCACGATGAACTTGAGATCAATCTTGCGCCCACCGCGCAGCCGCTCCACCAGCACCAGCGCGCCAATGAGGCCAAACAGCACCTTGATGATGAAGCCGGTCATGGGCGCTTCGCTTGATAAAGCGCGGCAATGCGGGCGGCGAGCTTGTCAGCCACCGCGTCCTTGTCCATCAGCGGCCAGTCCTCCACCCCATCGTGGCTGACCAGCCGCACCGTGTTGGTGGTGCCGCCCATCACGCCGGTTTGTGGCGAGACGTCGTTGGCGACGATCAGGTCGGCGCCCTTGCGGGCGAGCTTGCCGCGCGCATTGTCGATCAGGTCGCGCGTCTCGGCGGCGAAGCCGACCACGAGCCGCGGGCGCAGCGTGGCGTGGCGGCCAAGCGTGGCGAGGATGTCGGGGTTTTCGACGAGCGACAGCGCCGGGGCCGCGGCGCCGGGCGCCTTCTTGATCTTATGGTCGGCTTCGCCATCGACCCGCCAGTCGGCGACGGCGGCGGCCATCACGGCGATCTCGGCCGGCAGTGCCGCCTCGACCGCCGCCAACATCTCGCGCGCGGTCTCAACCTTGACGATGGAACATCCCTTGGGATCGGCGATCGTCACAGGGCCGGAGACGAGCGTGACCCGCGCGCCAAGCCGCGCCAGCGCGCCGGCAACCGCGTGGCCTTGCCGGCCCGATGAGCGGTTGGCGATGTAGCGCACGGGATCAATCGGCTCATGGGTTGGGCCGGAGGTGACGACGACCGACACGCCCGTCAGCGGCCCCGGCGCGGGCGTAAGCAGCGCCTCCACCGCGGCGACAAGATCAAGCGGCTCAACCAGTCGACCCACGCCCGCCTCGCCGCGTTCGGCCATTTCGCCCGCCGCGGGGCCGACGATGTGCACGCCATCGCCGATAAGCCGCGCCACATTGCGCTTCGTGGCCGGGTGGCTCCACATGGCCGGGTTCATGGCCGGCGCGAGCAAGATCGGCGCGTGGGTGGCCAGCAAGCAGGTCGTGGCGAGGTCATCCGCGAGGCCCTGCGCCATCCGCGCGATCAGATGGGCGGTCGCCGGCGCCACCACCACGATGTCGGTGTCGCGCGCCAGCCGGATATGGCCGATCTCGTGCTCGTCATCGAGGTCGAACAAGGTGGTGAACACCCGCTCATTCGACAGCGCGCCCACGGTCAGCGGCGTGACGAACGCCTCGGCGGCCTGGGTGAGGATCACGCGCACCCGCGCGCCCCGCTCGCGCAACCGCCGGATTGCCTCAAGCGCCTTATAGGCGGCGATGCCCCCGGCGATCACCAGGAGAACGCGTTTGCCGGCAAGGGTCTCAGACGTCTTCATGCGGGGCCCCGAACTCACGACGGTATCGGCGCGATTTTAGGCTCAATGTCAATGCGCCCAATCTACATCGACCCGCCTCGTGCGACGGTCTCCAACGCTTCCCTGATCGGGGGCCTTGCGGTTGGGGGGCATCGCTGCTCATATCGGGGTATGGCGAAGAAGCGGCGTTCCCTAGAGACCGGTCACCGGCGCAAGTTCCTCGTGGTGGTCGACGACACCCCCGAGGTGGACCGGGCGATTTGCCATGCGGCGCTGCGCGCGGAGCGCACCGGTGGCGTGATCACCATGCTGTATGTGATCGACGACACCGACTTCCGCTCCTTCATCGGCATTGAGAAGGTGATGCGCCAGGATGCCCGCGAACAGGCGGAGCTCACCCTGGCCAAGGCCGCCGAGCGCGCCAAGACGTTCGCCCGCGTCGACCCGGAGACCGTCATTCGCGAAGGCAGTCGCGCGGGCGGCATCGTCAGCTACATTGAGGAAGACGAGGACGTCGCGGTGCTCGTGCTCGCCGCCGGCGTTAGCAATGACGGCCCCGGCCCCCTCGTGTCCTCACTCGCCGGCCGCGGCGCGGCGAGCTTCCCCATCCCGGTGACCATCGTGCCGGGCTCGCTGACACCCGACGAGATCAAGGCGCTGGCGTGAGCGGCGCTGCCGTGGGCTTTTAAGCGGCCTATACTGCGTGCGACCGCGATTCGCGCCGACACCGAGAGCCAGATGCCCGACACCTCCACCGCCTTCGGCGTCTATGTCCACTGGCCGTTTTGCGCGGCCAAGTGTCCCTATTGCGACTTCAACAGCCATGTGCGGCATGCTGGTGTTGATCAGGCGCGGTTCGCGACCGCCTTCGAGCGCGAGATCGCCCATTTCGCGGCGCGCACGCC
>CALSBD010000157.1:0-7230 GCA_943373055.1 Rhizobium sp. Q54 | reverse complement strand
CGTTGAGTTCGGCAAGCGCGGCCACGGCCGCACCGCGCTCAGCCCAAACCACCAGCCGACCGATCCGCGCGGCGATGCTATCGGTGTGGGCGACCAGCAGATCATAAAGCGCGGTCAAGGCCTCACGGTTAAGCCGGCCGGTGATCGGTCGCTGGATGTGGACGGACTGAATGGCGGCCTCGCATTGATACCGACCAAAGCGGGCCGCGCGCGCCGCGTCGGTCAAGAGCCCCTCGGCCTCGATGATCATCGAGCGGTTCCACAGCCGTGCATCTTGGTGCTCCAAGGGCACAAAAGCGCCGGAGGGATCGCGGCGCGCCGCATGGCGGGCTTGGCAATACAACATGAGCGCCAACAGGCCCTTGGGCTCGGGCTCGCGCGGCAATCGGTCAACGAGGAGGCGCGCCAAATCAATCGCCTCCAAAGTCAGCGCGTCGGGGCTGTCGGCTTGGTCGAGTTCGTCCCAGCCTTGGCCGAACGCGGCGTAGATCGCATCGAGCACCTCGGTGAGCCGATCGGGCAAGTCTTCGGCGGAGGGCAGCGTGAAGCGCAGCCCGGTATCGCGGATGCGCGCCTTGGCCCGCACCAGGCGCTGCGACATGGTGGCGGGCTCGGTCAAAAACGCGCGCGCGATGCGGGTCGCGTCGAGACCAAGCACTGTTTGGAGCATCAACGGCGCGCGGGCGGCCGGATCGATCGCAGGGTGCGCGCACACAAACAACAGGCTCAAGCGATCGTCGGGCACCTCGTCGTGATCTTGCGCTCCATCAAAGTGAGCGATCAGATCAGGCTCGGCGCGATGGCGCACCGCGGCGGCGCGCGCAGTGTTGCGCTGCCGATTGCGCGCCGCGGTGATGAGCCAGGCTTCGGGATTGGCGGGGATGCCATCCTGCGGCCAACGCGCCAAGGCCGACAGGAACGCCTCCGACAGAGCGTCCTCGGCGGCCGCGATATCGCGGTCGCGCGAGGCGAGGATGGCGATCAGCTTGCCGTAGCTCGCACGCGCCGCCCGTTCGGCGACGCGGCGAGCGGACGCGTCGATCATGCGTCACATCCCTGGCGGCGGCATGGGCGGCAGCACGGGTCGAACTTCGACCGAGGCAGTCAGTGCCGAGGGTGCGCGGGCGGCCCAGTCGAGCGCGGTATCAAGGTCGGGCACCTCGATGACGAAGTAGCCGCCCAGCTGCTCCTTGGTGTCGGCGAACGGGCCGTCTTGCACGATGCGCTTGCCATCGCGCACCCGCACGGTGGTCGCGGTGTGCGGGCCTTGCAGGCCATCGCCCTTCACGATCACGCCAGCCTGCGCCATGGCGCCGATGAAGGCGTTCCAGCCGCCCCAATAGGCGCCGGTTTGGTCTGGATCGGTGCGACGGGCGAACTCTTCAGAGGTCTCGTTGAGAATCAACATGAACTGCATGGAAGGCTCCTGGCGGCTTGAGCGTATCAAAGCGGGTTTGACATCTGGGCGCCAGCCATCCGGCTGACAGCATAAAGACCGGCAGCAATGGCCACGACGAGGGTGAGGATGATGATCTGGCTGAGCCCCAGCGCGGTGAACACGCCATAGACCGCATCACCGACCCACAGCGCGACATAGGCCGCCAGGGACACGGCGAACACGGGACGGGCAAGCCGGTGGCGCAGTGCCAGCAAGCCGCTGCCGATCAACCCGCCCAGCACGCCAATGCCAAAGGCAAGCGTCATCCAGGCGGGATACGAGGTCATGACGGTCGCTTGCGCGGCGGTGAGGCCGCTGTCCATCAGGCTTTGCGGTGTCGCCGTCAGCGACCCGATGAACTGAACGGCGCCAAACGCGTTCCACGCGAGGCCCGCGAACGCCGTGGCCAGCAGCCAGAGTGGCGGGCGGAGGGAGGTCTTGGAACGGAGAGCTGCGTTCATGAGGGGATCTTTCGTGAGGAAGGCGGCCCCATGCCCCTTCCATCGCGATGACACCTCAGCCCAATCGATTTCGACAAAGCGGCGAACTTTTTTTCACACGCAGCCTGGCGGACGACTAGCCCCCCTCAAAGCGGGCCGGCGCGCAGGTCGGCGATCAACTGGCGGGCGCGCTTTTCACGGGTGGCGACCTGTTTGGCGGTGCGGATCATGTGGGCGAGGCCGCGGCGGCGGCCAGGGGTGAGGCCATCCCAGATCGCCTGGGCGGCCGGGTCGGCATCGAGCGCGGCCTGCAGCTCGTCGGGCACATCAACCTCGTCGGCGGGCGCCACATTGAAGCGAACCTCCACGTCATCGCCCACCCGCAGGCCCATCGCCTCGACTGCCTCACGGGAGACATGCAAATAGGGTAGCCGCTCGCCATCGGGCATCCAAGCGCCGGCGAATGGCCGGTCATTGATCTCGCCGTTGGCGCGCACGCGCACCTGGGTCTCGAACGGCAACACCTCGGCGATCTCGCGCGGCAGCCGGATGATGAAGTAGCGGAACTTGCCGGGATAGACGAGTTCGGCCAGTTGCGCCTCGAAGCTGTGGGTGTAGAAACTCATCCAAATGCTCGCGCCAAGAGGGAACAGGCCGGCTTGGCCCCCCGCCGATACGCGGCACCGCGCGCGCTGGTTTAGGAGATGGCATGGACTGGGATACGCCGCGACCGGGTGAAACCGTGGGATCGTTGCCCGAGCGGACCGACGGGCGGCTTGTCTTCATCGGCCGGATCCGCACGCCGTTTCAGACGCGTGAGGAGTGCCCGCGTCAGGGCGATCCGGACGGCCCGCTGTGCCACCTGGAGATCGAGCCGGCATGGTGGCCAGCGCTCGACGGCGTGGCGGAATTCGAAGCGTTAGAGGTGATTTACTGGATGCACCAGGCGCGGCGGGATCTCTTGACCCAGACCCGGCATGGCGGCGCGACGCTGGGCACCTTTGCCTTGCGCTCCCCAGTGCGACCCAATCCGATCGCCACGTCCATCGTTCGACTTATCCACGTGCGCGAAGGGGTGCTTGAGGTGCGCGGGCTCGATTGCCTTGATGGAACACCGCTCCTCGACATCAAGCCCAACCGGAATCGGCGGCGACGGGCTGAGTGAGCCGATCGCCGCCAAGGCCTTATCAATAGATATCCACGCTGGCGCAGGCGCAGCCCGGACCGCGGTGGCACGTCGAGCTGCGCGAAATGCAGCTGTTGCCGCACGGCTTGCCGGTGGTGCAGTGCTTGCAGCAGAACTGGGCGAGCACGGTGCCGTCGGGCAGCACGGTCGGGCGCACCGTCATCGGCGCCACCGAAGACCGCGGCGTCTCAAGGCCGGCCAACAGCTCCGGCGTCTCGGCCGCGTCCCAGGTGGCGGCGGCCTGCGGCTGATTGAGTTCACCCGCGGTCGCGGGATTGGCCGCAAACTGCGTGAAAAGGGCGAAAGTCAAAGCAAACAGGATCGAAAGAAGGGTCTTCATAGCGTATCGCTCCCCGATTTTGACGACACGCCGAAGATCACAAACGTTTGCTGCGCAGCTCTACGAAGTGTAAGTCGTTGTTCTGCGTTACATGGTTGTAGGGCTAGGTCGGGGCTGCCCTGGCCGGTCGGCTGGTTGCCGCGCGGGGAAGCCGCCGTTAGACTGCCGGGCAAATCGGGGAGCGGGTGATTTGACGACGGATGACAAGGTTTTGGCGGCGGCGCGCCGCGTGTTGGCGGACGCCCATCAAACGCTCTCGCTCCAGTTTGCCTTTCGGCTTTGGGATGGCTCGTCTGTGCCCGCCGACGCGCCGGCGAGTGGGCTTGCGATAGCCATCCGCGATCCCGCCGTGCTGGCTGAAATCCTGCGCCGGCCATCGCTGGAGAGCGTCTTAAAGGCCCATGTGGCGGGGCTTCTGGAGATTGAAAACGGCACCTTCTTTGATCTGGCCAAGGCGCGGCCGGTGGGCAAGGTCGGGCGGCTGCTCAAGCGGCTGGATAAGGGCGCGCTGCTTGGCTTTGCCGGCCGGTTCTTGTTCTCGCCCGGCATCCAGGCGGCTGGTCCGCGCGCAGGCGACACCAGTGCGACCGCGCGGGATGGCCGGCCGGAAACCAACCGACGCAACGTGGCGTTCCACTATGATGTGTCGAACGCGTTCTACCGGCTCTTCCTGGATGAGGAGATGGTCTACACCTGCGCCTACTTCCAACCGGACTGGCACGACGACATCGACCGCGCCCAGCGCGACAAGCTCGACATGATATGCCGCAAGCTTCGGCTGAAGCCGGGCGACCGATTGCTTGACATCGGCTGCGGCTGGGGCGCGCTGATCTGCCATGCCGCGGAACACTATGGCGTCATCGCCACCGGCGTGACGCTCGCCGCCGAGCAACGAGCTGAAGTGGATCGCCGCGTCGCTGCGCGGGGCCTGACCGACCGAGTATCGGTATTGTTCCAAGACTATGCGACGATCGAAGGCGAGAATGTCTATGACAAGATCTCGTCGATCGGCATGTTCGAGCAGGTGGGACTGAAGAACCACGAGACCTACTTCAAGACCGTGCATCGGTTATTGAAGCCACGCGGGCTCTATTTGCACCACTCCATCGCCCGACCCGCCAAGCCAGGTGGCCTGAGCAAGGCGAAGGCGGAGTATAAGGCGCTCGTCAAATACATCTTCCCGGGTGGCGAACTGGACCATGTCGGTCTGTCGATTGCCAACCTGGAGGCGGCGCGCTTCGAGGTGCATGATGTCGAGGCGTGGCGCGAGCACTATCAGCGCACCACGCGGCTGTGGCACGACCGGCTGTGGGCGCGCCGGGCAGAGGCCGAGGCGGAAGTGGGGCCGGAGACGACCCGCACTTGGCTTCTTTATCTTGCCGGCTGTTCGCTGGCTTTTGAGCGTGGGGCGGTTGGTATCTTTCAGACCGTGGCGTCCAAGCGGGCGAAAGGCGCCTCCGGCCTCGCCTCAACGCGAGCGGAGCTTTATCGATAGGGCAACCAAAGCCGTATCCGCGCCCGCGTCAGCGCCAGAAGCTCGGCAGGAAGATCACGAGCACCACCACGATTTCAAGCCGGCCCAACAGCATGCCGGCGGACAGGAACCACAAGGCGCCGTCATTGATGGTGGAGAAGTTGCCGGCGGGTCCAATGATGGAGCCCAGACCCGGGCCCACATTGGCCACCGCCTGCGCCGCGCCCGATAGGCTGGTGACAAGATCGAGCCCCGTCGCCGCGCAGCCCATGGCGACCACGATGTAGGTCATCATGAACAGCGCCATGAAGACGGCAACCGAGCGGACGATTTCATCGTCGATGACCCGCTCACCATAGCGCAGCGCCTTCACCCGCCGCGGATAAAGCCGCGTGGTGAGCTGAGCCTGAACGACGAGCGCCAGCACATAAAGCCGGTAGGCCTTGAGGCCCCCCGACGTCGACCCGGTGCAGCCGCCCAAGAAGGTGATGAAGAAGAACACGATGACGGGGAATGGGCCCCAAACATTATAGTCGTCCGACATGTACCCCGTCGTCGTGATGATCGAGACGACGTTGAACAGGGCCGACCAGAAGAGGCGCAGCGGATCGCCGGCGCCTTGGACGTAGCGCCAAGCGGCAATGGCGAGCGCCGCCGCCAGGATGATGCTGAAGAACAGTCGCATCTGCGGATCACGCCACAAAGGACCTGGGCGACCACTGAACGCCATGATCATAAGCGGGAACGTGCTGCCGCCCACGATCATCAAAACAATGAGCACCGCCTCGACCGGTCGGCTCTCGAACTGGATGACCGACGAATCCGACGTCGAGAAGCCACCCGTCGAGATGGCGGTCATGGCGTGGATGACGGCATTGAAGAACGACACGTTGTTGCCGACCAGAACAATCGCAATCGTCCCTAGAACCGTCATGAGCAAATACAGCATCAAGATCTGCCGCACGGTGTCGATCATGCGGGCCGTCGCTTTGTCGCCGACGTCGGAGGATTCCATTTTGAAGAGCTGCATGCCGGCGATGCGCAGGAACGGAAACAGGATGATGCCGGTCGCGATAAAGCCGAGGCCACCGATCCACTGTAAAAGGCCACGCCACAGCAGAATGCCGGGAGGCGCGGTGTCGAGGCCGACAATCACCGTCGAGCCGGTGGTGGTGATGCCCGAGACGGTCTCGAACACCGACTGGGCGACCGACAGCTTCATTTGCGACAGATAGAACGGCAGAGCGCCCGCCAGGCTCATGGCGATCCACATGCCGACCGTGAGCAAAAAGGCTTGCCGCCGGTCAAACACGATTTCGCGCTGACGCGTGGCAATCGCCATCAAGGTGCCGGTCAACAGCACCACGAGCGAGCACAGCGCGAAGGCCTCCCAATCGGGATTGCCGCTGGCATAGTCGACGATGGCGCAGATCCACATCAAGGGGACCAGGGACACGACCATCACGCCAATGACAAACAGCACTGGCCGGATATCGACCAAGGGCGAACCCTCCGCCTGGCTCGCGCGGTTTACCGCCGTCCAACAGGGGACACGGCGGCACGCGCGAACATGGGACCTTCACGAGGGCCCCAAACTGCGTCAGGGCCGACCACCCGAACCGGCCGCGCGCCAGTCCGAACGGGGGCGACTGTAGCGAGGCAACAGCGGACCGCAAGGGGATGCGTGTTGAACCGCTCAAGCGGGCTTCAAAAAAATGGAGACCGGATACTCACAAAACAGCATGCGAAAACAGAGAGATAGGACTGCACCGCAACTCCCTCTGCTCGCACCGCGCGTTCACGAGGCCCCAACAAAATGGGGGACAGCGACGGCCTGAGCCACCCTGTCCCCCGGATTCGAGCGGTTGATATCCCTGCGTCAGCGCGGTTCGCACGCGATCAGCATGGTGAAGGCCTTCGCCTTGTCGGCCGCGTCGGCGGTCGACAGCGATTCCGTCGAGGGCTGGCGTTCGTAGTCGACGGAGTTGGCATCCAGGAACAAGGTGGCGATGTTGGCCTTGATGGCGAAGTTGATGTTTTGCAACACCTCGACCTTGTTATCGGCGCGCGCCAATACGTTCGACTTCGCGACCACAACGCCGACCACATTGCCTGAGCGATCAATCACCGGACCGCCGGAATTGCCCGACTGCACGGGCGCGGTGATCTGCATCTGGCTGACGTCTTCATCAGGACCGGCAAGCGCGGAGACGAGACCGGTGGTCAAATTCCCCGTGATGGTGAGCTGACCGGCCAGCGGGAAGCCAAACACGATGATGTCGTCGCCCAAGCGGATCTGCCGCTCGCCGCGGAACGAGGCGAACGCTTCAGGCTTGATATCGGCCTTGAGGA
>CALSBD010000156.1:0-7243 GCA_943373055.1 Rhizobium sp. Q54 | reverse complement strand
ACCTCCGAGCGGGGCGCGGGCTCAATAGGGGCAAGCGGCGAGCGCGGATGGTCGACCGTGGCGAGCAGCGGGTCATCCACCACGTCTTCGGTGACATGGGGAAGCTCCAGCACGTCGCAGAAGCGCTGCAGCAGCGAGAGCGTGTGCGGCGACATTTCGCTGATCGGTCCGGGGATATAGCGCACTACGTCCAGGGCAAGCTGCCGCTCCTCGGGCTTCAAAAGGCGCGGCAGGGTTTCAACCGCCTGCTCGGCCTCGAATGTTGCGATGAGGGTTTGCTGGTGGATGATCATCGCGCGGCGTTCGGAGCCCAGCGATCGGAAGGGTTCGTCTTGGGTGAGCACCTGCGACGCCCGCTCGAGCCGATCGCGCCGGACTTGGCCGCGGTTTTCCGCCAATAGAACCAGCATGCGAATGACGGCTTCCACGAAGCCGCCATGCTCCATGGCCATGAGGGCCTGCGCCACTTCGGGCAATCCCCTGAGTTCTCCTTGGGTTTTCAGCGTCCGCCGGGTTTCGTGCGAGCGGCCGAAGGCGCGCGCCCACGGCGTGCTCCACAGGGCGTGGAAGGTGAGCTCGAACGTCATGTCGCGCATGTCGCGCCACAGGTCGAGCATCTGCTCGGTCGATTGCACCCACAGCGCTTCCGCGGCGTGGAAGGGATTGTCGCGGCCGGCCGGCTGGCGGTTCTGGCGAACCTTGTCGGCCTCGACCTCGATCCATTGCGACAGCGGATTGCGCGACGACATCAGCGCGCGCGACAGCCGTTGCGGATGCATGGCCCGCGAGACTTCCGCCATCGTTTCGGTGACGACGCCCTTGACGACGGGGCGCACCAGTGCGTCGTAGAGCTGGGCTTGCACTTCGGCCGCGCGGGCGACGGCGGCGAACGGGCGCTCGTCGAAGAAGCCGTCGTCAAGCGCGCGAATATGCTCAAACGTGCGCTCCGAAAAGCTGACGGTGAAGTGTTTTTGCCCGTCCTTCTCCGTCACGTCGTCAATCGTCATCTCATAGAGACCGGGCGCAAGCGCCTCGATCGTCTTGAGCGTTGAGGCGACCTCGGCATGTTCCTTTTTGGCGATCTGGGAGGAGACGAAAATGCCCAAGTGGCCGACCTGATCGTGGACCATGTATATAATGCGTTGGCCGCGAATGCGGATTTCAGACACGTCCGCATAGGTCTCGCATATCCAGTTAAGCGCCTGCTGGGGTGGCGTGATGTTGTCGCCATGGCTGGCGAACACGATGATGGGCGCGCGGATGGCCTTCAGATCGACCGGCCGCCCCGGTTCCAGGCGCGCTTCGTTCTTGACGAGACGATTGCCTACGAACAGCTGCTCGACGATCCAGCGGATCTCCGGCTCGTTGAGCAAAAAGAACCCGCCCCACCATTTCTCAAACTCGAGGAACGCGGCGTCCCCCTTGTCGATGTCGCGGTAAAGGTCGGTGTACTTGCGAAACAAGGTGCGTGACGGGTTCAGCAGTTCAAAATTCTGCACCAGATGCGCGCCGTCAAACACGCCGCCGCCGAGGTCCGACAGGAACATCGGGATCCACGTGCCGCCAAGGACGCCGGCATTATATCGCATCGGGTTTTCGCCGATCCGGCCGGACCAGGGCGCGACCGGCGCGCCATTGATCACGATGGGCCCGGTCAGGTCCGGATTGGCCGCTGCCAGGAGCAGCGTCGCCCAGCCGCCCTGGCAATTGCCCGCGATGATCGGCCTGGGTGAGTTGGGGTGGCGACGCATCACCTCGCGCACAAACGCGGCCTCCGAGCGCGTAACGTAGGACAGGAACTGGCCCGGCTCCGGTTCGCGCTTGAAAGCGACGAAATAGACCGGATGGCCGTCGCGCAAGGCGACTCCCACTTGGCTATCCGCCTTGAACCCGCCAATGCCGGGTCCGTGGCCGGCGCGCGGATCAATGATGATGTAGGGGCGCTTGCGCTCAAGCACGGTGATGCCGGCTGGTGGCTTGATGCGCAGCAACAGGTAATTCGACGGGTAGGGATGATCCTTGCCGTCGGAAATCACCTCGTAGTCATAGACGAGCACCGGCGGGCATCCGGCCGCCTCATGCTCCAGGAAGATGTCGCCGCGCTTGCGCAAGGTATCAAGCGTGAGGACCCCACGCTCCGCCGCGTCGCGCCAATAGGCGGTCCAGTCGGTCGCCAGCGTGCCGTCCGCCTGGGCCCGGCGCACATCCGACATGAGAGCCTCGGCCGCCGAGAGGGTGTCGTGGGATCGGCGCGAGTGGACGTCGTTGATGCGCTGCGCGTGGCGCGATGCGGCGGTGGTGAGGATGTTGAATGTGGCGCTTGAGGCGTCGATCTCCGTATTGGCATCGCGCATCGACCGGCGCAGCACGGCAAGCACGTCGCCCTCGGGACGCGGGACGGCGGGTTGGCGAGTGGGATCAAACAGATCGAAGATGTTAGCCATGGATCCTCGTCACGCGATGATGGAGAAGCCGCCGTCGATGTCGTGCACGCCGCCGGTCAGGTTTCGGGCCTCGGGCGAGGCGAGGAAGGCGGCCATTGCGCCGACGTCCTCAATGGTGGCGAGGCGTTGGGTGGGCGATTGCTCGACCGCCTGCGCCAAAAGCTCGTTGAAATGATCGATGCCGCTGGCGGCGCGGGTCGCGAGCGGGCCTGGCGACAAGGCGTGGACGCGAATGCCCTTGGGCCCGAGCTCGGCGGCGGCATAGCGCACCGCGCTTTCAAGGGCCGCCTTGACCGGTCCCATCATGTTGTAATGGCGCACGACGCGCGACGCGCCGAAGAACGACACCGATAGGCAAGTGCCGCCGTGGGCCATCAAGGGTTCGGCAAGCCGGATCATGCGCAGGAACGAATGGACCGAGACGTCCATGGCCAGCCCAAACCCTTGCGCCGAGCAATCCACCACGCGGCCATGAAGGTCGTCCTTGGGCGCGAAGGCGATGGAATGGACAAGCGTGTCGAGGCGTCCCCAGCGCTGTTCGATCAGGTTAAAGATCGCTTCGACCTGATCATGGTGACCGACATCGAGCGGTCCCATGATTTCGGCGCCCAGGCGCTCGCCCAGCGGCCGGACAAACGGTTCGGCCTTCTCATTGAGCCAGGTCACGGCAAGCTCAGCGCCTTGCGTCTTGAGCGCTTGTGCACATCCCCAAGCGATCGAATGCTCATTGGCGATCCCAACAACGAGTGCTTTATGACCAGCCAACGAAAACATCACGAAGACCTCGGCCTGGATACAATAAATATGGTGTTTTCTATTTGACGGTAACGAGATTTTAATTCAGTATTATGTCAACGCTCTATCAATTATACCCTATATTCATGCGGTTTACCGCGTATAGCCAGCTTATAAGCTCGGCCGCGCCTGGCTTGTCCTCGAACGGAGGCGCGTCAAACGGTCTTCGCCGGGGCGTGTTCTTGAAGACGTCCCCACCCGCTCACGGAGCGGCAACCACGGGGGCCAACCAAGACTTCATCAGCGATCACGATGTGGCGGGCACCAACGCCCGATGCGTTGATCTGCAGCGACTTCGTCCCCATTCTGGATCGGAAAACCAATGTCAAAATGCGGCAGCGCCGACCCCGTTGGATGAGGTCGGCGCTGTCGTTTGATTGCCCATCCTGATGTCCAGGCACCGGTCCCCACGGCCTCAACTGAGGCGCAAAACGATCGGCGATGCGAGACATCGCCTTTGCCGGACCGGCTTGGGCGCCACCGTCCCCGCGTCGTCAGGGGCGTTCGCCGCGCGCCAAGGCGCCTTCGATCTCGTCGAGTACGGCGTCGAGTTGCGCGACGGAATCGATCACGAAATGCGCCCCGGCCCGGGTCAGCTTCGAGTAGGCGCGGTCGCGCATGCGCTGATACTCTTCGCCGTCCAGCGCATCGGTCTCGGTCGGGGTCAAGCCGAACAGGTTGCCGCTGAGCGCCACGCCCACCGTCCAGCAGCCCGCGTTCAGTCCCTCCGCGATGCCGACCTCGGTGTCGTCGACCTTGACCACGGTCCAGGCCGGCCAAACGCCCAGATCTAGGAAGGTGCGGTACATCATCAGCGGGGCCGGGCGCCCTTCGGCGAGGTCGCCCGCGCACACCAGGTTGTCGGGCGCATAGCCCTGCGCCGCCGCCACGGGCAACAGGCGCTCCATGATGTCGCGGGTGTAGCCGGTTGTGGAGCCGATTTTGAGCCCACGGGCCCGAATCCGGCTTGCGACGTCCGCAGCCCCGTCGATCAAATCGGCAAAGTCGGTCACGACCGACACGTTCATCGGCACGAAAACCGCATAGACCGCGTCGATGTCGGCCTCGGTCGGGGCGGCGCCACGCGCAGCGGTCCAGGCGGCCGCGATCCGGGGCTCGGCCATCAGCGCCTTGATGTGGTCGCGCTTCGCCCGCCCCATCGGACCGCGCGCCTCATCCACGGTGATCGCCACGCCGAAATGCGCGAAGGCCTTGACAAAGACCCCCATGGGGGCGCGCGAGCCGTGGTCGATCATGGTGCCGGCCCAATCGAAGACAACGGCGGATAGGCTGTGGTGGGTCATGCTGCGGCTCCCAGAAGCTCGTCGATGGTTTCTTCAGCGATGGCAAAGGCGGTGCTCGCCCCGGTTCCGCTGGTCACGATGACCAAACGGATCGTGGGGTCGGGCGCATCGCGCACCATCAGTCGGTCGGGAAGGCTGGCGTAGGTGCCCGTCCAGCGTTCGGTCACCATGGCACCGGGCACGCGCAAGGTCGCGTGCAACTCGGCGAGAATGAGGTCATCGACCCGATTCTGGGCGAACGGCGAGGGGCTCCATTCATAGTGGTGGCTGTCACCCACCACGAGCCCACCATCGGCGCCTTGCACGGCGATCAAATGAATGCCGTGGGCGAGATATTCGGGCTGCTCCTCGTTCAGCCGCGCCCGCAGGGCGGCGGCTTCTGGAAGCTCTGACCAGCCGAGGTAGCGCGTGAGCGACAGGTCGGTCATCACCGATCCTGGCAGCCGGAATGCCGGGTCTGCCGGCATTACTTTCATCATATGGAGCCGACACCGGCTGATGCCCATGGCCGTGACGCGGTCGGGAAACAGCGTCAAAAGGTCATCACCTGGGCACACGACAATATGCCCGGCGGTGAACGTTCCAGCGGTCGTCTCAACCCGTCCGGGGGCCACCGCCTTGACCAAGGTGCGTCGGTGGAATGTAACGCCCCTTGATGCTTCGAGCCACGCGGCGAGCTGGGGGATGGCATCACGGCTTTCCACCCGCCGTTCATGCGGGCTCCACAGGCCCCCCGCGAAGGGGCCATCGGCCAAGATGCTGCCATGCCGCGCGGCCAGATCGGCGGCCGATAACAGCGTGCACTCAGCCCCCATGTCTGTGGTTTGAAACGCCTCCAGCACCGCCATCGCTTCGTGGCGTCGCGCGGCGACCAGGAGCCCGTGGTGTTCGATCCGGATCCCGGCTTGTGATGCCACTTCGACCCAAACGTCGCGCGATCGCATCGCCCGTCGCCAGCAGTCGCCGGCCTGTTGACCGGTTACGGTGACGAACCCGAAATTGCGAACCGAGGCCCCAATGGCCTCCGCCTCGCGGTCGATCACGGCAACCGACAATCCCTTGCGCCGCGCGGCGAGCGCGTGGGCGAGCCCGACAATGCCGGCGCCAACCACGACTACATCGAAACCGTTCGTCATCCCTGACGCCATCCATGGCTCCTGGCGGTCCGTGCGATCACGCCGACACGACCCGCGGCGCACCAACCCGTGTGTAAGGGCTCCCGAGGCGCCCCACCATCGCCGCACGCATGTGGCCCCAAACATCGCCGATCGGTGCGCCCAATCGGGCTCACCGCGTGTTTGGATCAAAAGGCGGGACAGCGGGTGATCCTGCTGTCGTTGCTGTCATGGAGGGAGGGCGCCCCGATGTTGATGACGGTTGGCGTAGGCAGGGTCCTTAACAACCGTATGACCATCAACGCTTCCCGCGGTGCCACCACCCTCAACACAAAGCCAAGCCGCCATTCCTGGATGCCATTGCTTGAGGGTGGGACCAACAATGATGAGTGAAGACCCTCATCCCACCGGCGAGTCCGCGGGCAGGTCAGTCAATGTCAGCCAAGTTTGGGAAGGTGGCTGGTGGAGCTGAGGGGAATCGAACCCCTGACCTCTGCAGTGCGATTGCAGCGCTCTCCCATCTGAGCTACAGCCCCGGTCCAGGTGGCGAGGGTTTACGGGTTGGACCGCGGGCTGTCAAGACGCGTTCGTGGCTGGTGTGTGGGGCGCGATGGCGCCGTGACTACATGCCGTTTCGGAAGCGGGCGTGGTCGATGACGCCGCTGGCGCGTACGGGGATCAGCGCGTCGGCATAGGCCAACAAAAGCTTCAAGCCGTAGTCGATGCGCGAAAGCGTCGGTTCGGTCGCCGGGTCGGCGGCGGTGTCGAGTTTTTCCACCTCGCGCACGATGACGTGGTCGGGAAGCCACAGGACGTGGGTGTTCTTGTAGCCGCTCATGCGCAGCTCGGCGACCGGATAGGCGCCGCCGCGGCCGGCGGAGACAGCGGTGATCAGACCCGGCTTGTGACCGAGATCATCGGCGCCGCAGTGGAGGAGAAAGTTCTTCACCGCCGGCGGTACCATGCCGCCCCACTCGGGGCTGATCATGACAAAGCCTTGGCAGGCCCTCAGCCGCTCGGCCACCGGCGCCCAGCGCGCCTGCGCGTCCGAGCCCTTTTCCCACATGGCCTCGTCCCACATGGGCAGCTTAAGCGTTGCCAGATCAATGATGTCGGTGGTGGCGGCGGGCGCGAGCGCGCCGAGACGGCTGACCAGATGATCGGCGATCCGACGCGACTGCGACCGCGCCCGGGTGCTGCCGGAGATGAGGGCAATGTGCATGGAGGTGCCTTAAGGGAGGAGGAGAGGTCAGACGTATGTGGGGGGTGATGCGGGGGGATCAAGGTGACGGGATAAGGGGTATTGATGGGTGATTTTTGAATTCGACCCCTCATCCGCCCCTTCAGGGCACCTTCTCTTGGCTAAGGGAAGAAGGGGGAGTCGAGAGGTTTTTGACCCATCAATGTAGACGAAGATGCGCGCGGTGATTTCCCGCTTCTCCCCTTGTGGGAGAAGATGTCCCGAAGGGACAGATGAGGGGGAGCCCTTGATCGGGACTGAGCTTGCGATCAGTACCCAACGATGACCGCGTTACTTCTCCAGTCCCGCGATCGCTTTGGCGAAATCACCGGCGTCGAACGGTTC
>CALSBD010000155.1:0-7251 GCA_943373055.1 Rhizobium sp. Q54 | reverse complement strand
AATTCCTTCAGGACCGCTTTGCCCTGGTACTCGTGGATGTTCATGTGGTCGTGCCCCTGATCACGATCGGGCCAGCCCTCAGGCGGGTCGGCGGATCGGCTTCACGGAAGGGAGGAGGTCCGGCACCCTGGAGGCGATGCCGGACCGTCGCGCGTCACGCTCAAGCAAGCGCGGGCTGGATCTTCTTGCAGGCGTCCACAAGACCGCTCACCGAGGCGACGGACTTCGCGAACATCTCCTTCTCGGCGGCGTCGAATTCAACTTCGACGATGCGCTCAACGCCACCGGCGCCGATCAACGCGGGCACGCCCACATACATGTCCTTCAGGCCATACGGCCCGTCGAGATGGGCGGCGACCGGCAGGATGCGCTTTTGATCCTTGAGGAAGCTCTCGGCCATGGCGATGGCCGACGCGGCAGGCGCGTAGTAGGCCGAGCCGGTCTTCAACAGCGCGACGATCTCGCCGCCGCCCTTGCGGGTGCGGTCAACGATCGCGTCGAGCTTCTCCTGGGAGAGCCAGCCGCTCTTCACCAGCGCGGGCAGCGGAATGCCGCCGACGGTGGAATAGCGCACCAGCGGCACCATGTCGTCGCCGTGGCCGCCCAGCGTCATGGCATGCACGTCCTTGACGGACACACCGGTCGCCTCGGCGAGGAAATAGCGGAACCGCGCGCTGTCGAGCACGCCGGCCATGCCGACCACCATGTGGGAGGGCAGACCCGAAAACTTCTGCAGCGCCCACACCATCGCGTCGAGCGGGTTGGTGATGCAGATCACGAAGGCGTTGGGGGCATACTTCTTGATGCCCGCACCGACCTGCTCCATGACGCCCAGATTGATCGACAGGAGATCGTCGCGGCTCATGCCCGGCTTGCGCGGCACGCCGGCGGTCACGATGATGACGTCCGCCCCGGTGATCGCCTCGTAGCTCGACGAACCGCTCAGCGCGGCGTCAAAGCCATCGACCGGCGACGATTCAGCGATGTCGAGGGCCTTGCCCTGCGGCACGCCATCGGCGATGTCGAACAGCACGATGTCACCGAGTTCCTTCAGACCGGCCAGATGGGCAAGGGTGCCACCGATCTGACCCGCCCCGATGAGGGCGATCTTATTGCGCGCCATGGGTGCGTCATTCCTCGCATGGGCCCGCGCGGTGCGAAGCCCGGCCTCGATTGCACTCGCTCTTGAAGGCGAGCGTTGGGATCGCCGGCCCGGGCACGAGACGCGCCAAGACCAACGGGACAACTCAGCTCAACGGCGAAACGACCTCTGGTGAACCGGAAGGGGCGGATCCCTCTTGACGATGGGCACGCGTGACGCGGGTCTCACCGTCAAGTCCCAATCTCCGCAATGGACGCGTTGCCCGGCGAGGCCGGTCAACACCGCCTGTCCTTCCGATCGACCCCCCGATCGACCCGCGCGTCAGCGAACCACAACCGTGTCTCGCTTTGCTGCCGTGTCGATACCCACAACGCGGCGTCACTTCAAGTCGACCAAAAGACCTAAGGGAAGCGCCCAAAGGGGCCGTGAAATGGCCCCTGACGCAGAGTCAAATAGCTGATGAAATGCAATAAATAACAGACACTTAGAAAACCCGCTAGACACGCCGTCAAAATCCCTCGCGCGCCCGAACGGCGTAGTTACAAATAACAATTTTTGTCATTTTAAACCAGATTTTTGGCCGCGTGCATCGGTTTTGCGCGGCGAGGACGGCGGAGAGCTCAGCCCTCCGGACCCTGTCAGCATGGCCCCGCAGGTTACCCGGCTGACGTATGGGAAGCCGATCCGATCGGCCACCGACAATATCCCTGCAACACGACCACCGAGGCGACCGCGCGCCCGATACGCGGCCGGCTACCATCCGTTACCAAAAGAATAACAAAACCGGCTCATTTGTAACATGCCTTTCGACGATCCTGTTTCGCCTACCCACGACACCGCGCACCGCTCGCCCGCCCGCATCGCCCTACCCAAACGGCGGACTTGCCGAACCCGTCTGCCGCCATAGTTTCCCTGCTCTCGCCGACCGATCCCTCCGTCCGGATCCCACCATGTCCGATGTGTTCGCCCTGGCCGCACAAAACGTGCTGTCGCCGATGGTGCTCTTTTTCGTCCTCGGCCTAGGCGCGGCCTTAGCGCGCTCCGACCTCACGATCCCCGAGGCGGTCGCCAAGGCGATGGCGCTGTATTTGATGATGTCGATCGGCTTCAAGGGCGGCGCCGGCATGGCGACCCATGGGCTTGACTGGGCGGTCGCCTCGGTGATCGGCGCGGGCATTGTGTTGTCGTTCGTCATCCCGCTGATCGCGTTCGGCTGGATCTCGCTGCTCACCCGCCTGCCGCGCACCGATCGGGCCGCCGTGTCGGCGCACTATGGGTCGATCTCCATCGTCACGTTCGTGGCCGGCACACAGGCGCTGTCCACCCAAGGTTTGGCGTTCGAAGGCTACCTCGTCGCCGTCGCCGCCGTCATGGAAACGCCCGCCATCATCACCGCGCTGTGGCTTGCGCGCTCCGGCGCCACAGATGACGGCGGCATCAAAGGGGCGGGCCGCATGGATAGCCATCTATTGCGCGAGATTTTGCTCAATGGCTCGGTCGTCATGCTGGTTGGCGCCTTCGCGATTGGCTGGATCACGGGCGCGGAGGGGATGGAGCGCATCAAGCCGTTCATCGTCGATCCGTTCCAGGGCGTCCTGTGCCTCTTCCTCCTCGACATGGGGCTCGTCGCCGGCCGCGGCCTGCGCGATGGCGGCAAGGTGATCAACGCGCGGCTCGTGGTGTTCGGCGTCACCATGCCGCTGATCGCTGCGGCCGTGGCCGCTGTCGTGGCCTTGCCGCTAGGGTTGTCGGCGGGCGGCACGGCGATCTTGATCACGCTCGCCGCCTCGGCCTCCTATATCGCCGTACCCGCCGCCATGCGCGTGGCGCTGCCCGAGGCGCGACCGGCCGTCTATTTGACCCTGTCGCTCGGCGTGACCTTCCCGTTTAATCTCACCGTCGGCATTCCGCTCTACCTGGCGCTCGGCACCTGGATCGCCAACGCCCTGTGACACCCCCGGACCTTGAGGCCCCGATGCAGACCTTCGCCAAGAAGCGGATTGAGATCATTGTCGAGGCGCCGATCCTCAAGCGCGTGCTTGACCTGTTGGACCGGTTGGAAGTCTCCGGCTACACCGTATTCGACGCCATCGCCGGGCGCGGCAATGATGGTTCGTGGCGCCGCGAAGGCCAGGTAACCATGGCCGGAAGCGTGGTGATGGTGCTTGTCATCACCTCTGAGGAGCGCGTGCAGACGATCCTGCAGCCGGTCTATGAGGTGCTCTCGCGCCAGATCGGCATCGTCAGCGTGTCCGACTGCCAAGTGGTGCGAAGCGAGCACTTCAAATAAGCCTCCCCCGCGCGCAGCCCAGCCTTCCCTTGCGGCCCCTTGAGACGCGCCCCATTCGGTGCGATCAAGGAGGCAAGCAACACGAACACGATCGGGATCCGCCATGGGGAAGAACGCCGAAGGGAAACTCCGCAAGGAGATCATCGCCACCTGCCGCGAGATGAACGCTTCGGGCGTCAACCAGGGCACCTCCGGCAATGTGTCGGCACGCTGGAAGGACGGCTTGCTGATCACCCCGTCGGGCCTGCCCTATGACCAGATGGAACCCGATGACATCGTCTTCATGAACATCGACGGCAGCTTCGATCATCATCTGGTGCCGTCGACCGAGTGGCGCTTTCACCGCGACATCATGGCCGCCCGGCCCGACGTGCAGGCGATCGTGCATGCCCACCCGACCTATTGCACCGCGTTCGCCATGTGCGCGAAGGACATCCCCGCCGCCCACTACATGATCGCCGCCGCCGGGGGGCCGACCGTGCGCTGCAGCACCTATGCGACCTATGGCACCGAGGAGCTCTCCAAGGCCGCGCTAATCGCGCTGGAGGGCCGCACCTGCTGTTTGTTGCAAAACCACGGCATGATCGCGACCGGCGCCACGCTCGGCAAGGCATTGTGGCTCGCCGTCGAGCTTGAGACCCTATGCCGCCAATATGCCATCGCGTTGTCCATCGGAAAGCCGAAAATCCTGCCCGACGACGAGATCGCCCGGGTGATCGAGAAGTTCAAATCCTATGGCCCGCGGCCCAAGGCCGAGGCCTGATTATGCCCGGTCGCTATGCCGCGCGATTAAACGCGTTCAAGATCGGCGCCGGCGCCTATTGGCCCGGCCGCAACCGCATCACCGCTTTGGATCTGGCCGAGCGCGCTGCCACGGTCGACGGCCTCGACGCGGTTGACCTTAACTTTCCCGACCATCTGGTCGACACCACGCCGGCCGAATTCAAGGACCGGCTCGCCACATTGGGCCTCGCGCTCAATGGCTTTGCCATGCGCTATTACACCAACCCCGGCTACAAGCGCGGCGCCTTCACCCACCCCGATCCGACCGTGCGGCGCGCCGCGATCGACGAAACCAAGCGCGGCATTGATGCCATGCGCGCCATGGGCGGGTCGCTGATGACGCTGTGGCTCGGCCAGGACGGCTTCGACACCCCGTTCCAGGCCGACTATGGCCGCTTGTGGGACGACGAGGTTGCCGCCATCGCCGAGGTCGCCGCCCACGACCGCGATGTCGACGTGGCGATTGAATATAAGCCCAACGAGCCGCGCGCCTTCGCGCTATTGTCCGATATCGGCACCACGTTGCTCGCCATCCGCGATGTCGGCGCGCCCAATTTGGGCGTCACCATCGACTTCGCCCACGTGCTTTATGCCGACGAGATGCCCGCCATGGCCGCCGCGCTCGCCGCCAAGCATGCGCGGCTGTTGGGCGTGCACCTTAACGACGGCTACGCCAAGCGCGACGACGGCCTCATGGTCGGCGCGGTCCACACTGTGCAGACCTTGGAGCTGCTCGTCACCCTTGACCGCATCGGCTATGACGGCGCGATCTATTTCGACACTTTCCCCGACCTCGTTGGCCTCGATCCGTGCGCCGAAGCCGCCGCCAATATCGAGACCGTGGAGCTGTTGCGCGCCGCCGCCGCGCGGCTGAAGGACGATCCGGCGCTGGCGACCGCGATCGCCGCCCAAGACGCCGTCAGCGCCCACCGGCTCGTCCAGCGCGCCATCCTCGGCCCCCGGTGACGCCAATGAGCGGGATCAACGAGGCCCGTCCTGGCGCCGCCCCGCACGTGATCGTCGTCGGCAGCCTGCATCTCGACATCGTCGTCGACGCGCCGCGCCTGCCGGGGCTCGACGAGACCTTGGCCGGCTCCGCCTGGCGCCAGGTGTTCGGCGGCAAGGGCGGCAATCAAGCGGCGGCAAGCGCGCGGATGGGCGCCCCGACCGGACTGATCGGCCGGGTCGGCGCCGATCGGTTTGGCGATACGCTGATGGCGGCGCTTGACGAGGCCGGGGTGGACCGCCGGGCCGTCGCGGTCGATCCGACCAACGGGTCGGGCATGAGCGTCGCGATCCTTGACGCCAAGGGCGATTATGGCGCGGTGATCGTGTCGGGCGCCAATCTCGCCCTTCCGCCGGATACGACCGCCAACACGGTCGGGCATGCGGCGCCGCGCGTCCTATTGTTGCAAAACGAGGTGCCCGAGGCGGTCAATCGTGCCGCCGCGCGGGCCGGCCGGGCCGCCGCCGCGCGCGTCATCTGGAACGCCGCGCCCTATCGGCCCGATACCGTCGGCCTTCTTGAAGACATCGACATCCTGGTCGTCAACCGGGTCGAGGCCGCCGGCCTCGCCGGCCATTCGGTCGCGAGCGCCGACGAGGCGCTCACCGTCGCGAGCGGCTTGGCGCGACCAGGCCGTGACGTAATCGTCACGCTGGGCGGCGACGGTCTCGTGTTCGCGTCGGTGCAAGGCTCCGGCACGATCCCGGCCTTCGCGACGCGCGTGGTTTCAACCCATGGGGCGGGGGATATGTTCGTCGGCGCGCTCGGCGCCCGGCTGGCCGACGGCGCGACCCTGGTCGACGCGCTTGAATTCGCCGCCGCCGCGGCCAGCCTGCAGGTCGGCGCCACGCTCACCGAGCGCGCCGCGCTCACCCCCGCCGCCGTCTGGGCCCGAATAAAGGACACCACCGATGCTGAAGGGCATTGATCCGCTTCTGACCGCCGAGCTTTTGTTCGTGCTCAAGTCGATGGGCCACGGCGACGACCTTGTGGTGTGCGACCGCAACCACCCGGCCACCACGATTGCCCGTCAAACGACCCATGGCGAATTGTTGACCGTCTTCGGCGCCGACTTGCCCACCCTCACCCGCGCAATCCTGCGCCATTTCCCACTCGATACCTTCGTCGACGCGCCCATCACCCGCATGCAGGTGGTGGGCGACCCCGACCGCCTAGTGCCCGCCCACCACGACATGCAAGCCGTCGCCGACGAGGCCGAAGGCCGCCCGATCCTCATCCGCGCCGTCGAACGCTTCCAATTCTACACCGAAGCCAAACAATCCTTCGCCATCGTGCAAACAACCGACGCCGGCCCCTATGGATGTTTCATCTTGAAGAAGGGTGTGCTGTAAGTAAGAAAGCGATAGCATATCACCTCATTGATGCTCTCCACCTTCTCCCCTCGTGGGAGAAGGTGTCGCGAAGCGACGGATGAGGGGGAGCCACGGTTATTGACCTTGAAATTGTTGTAAAATACCCCTCATCCGCCCCTTCGGGGCACCTTCTCCCGCAAGGGGAGAAGGGGAAAACCACAAGGAAAGTGGATAATACATCCTCTTTACTGTCGCCCTGCTGCAGCCTCTTGCGCCATGGAAAAGCCGTTGCGGGTGTGGCACAACCCTGCTCAGCACATGAGCGAGCGGAGAAGCCGGTGTCGAAGTATGGGATTTTGGCCGGCGTCGTGGCCGTGCTGGCGGCGGGGTGGACGGGCGGCTGGTATTATCTGACCGGTCAGGCCGAGACGCTGATGGATGCCGAGCTTGCCAAGCTCAAAGCGCGCGGCGTCACGGTGACGTGCCCTGAGCGCAGCATCGGCGGCTTTCCGTTCCGCTTCGAGGTGCGCTGCGCGGCGCCCAGCGTAGCGGTGGAGCGCACCGGCATGACCGCGAAGGTCACGGCCCTGCGCGCTGTCGCCCTGCTCTACAATCCGACCCACGCAATCATCGAGCTTGATGGCCCGCTGGAGGCAACCCAATCGCAAGGCGGCACGGTCACGGCCACTTGGGCCACCTTGCAAGCCTCCGCTCGGCTCGCCGACAGCTGGACGGTGCGCGCCTCGCTCGCCGCCAA
>CALSBD010000154.1:0-7268 GCA_943373055.1 Rhizobium sp. Q54 | reverse complement strand
CACGGGCTCCACCCAGCCGGCGCGCACCTGCTCTTCCAACGCGTTGGAGAGCTTCGCACAGGCCGCCTCGGCCTCCGCGACCGTGCGGATGTTGCGCTCGCGCAAATGCGGCACCAGGCCTAAGAAGACGCGTGCGGCCAGCAGCGCGTCGCCCAAGGCTGAATGGCGGTTCTTCTCCTCAATGCCAAGCCACGCGGTGACGATCTCCAGCGAGAAGCCGGGCAGGCGCGGGTTGGCGATTTCGGCCAATAGACGGGTGTCGAGCGCGCGCAGGGCAGGCCACTCCACGCCGGCGCGACGGGCTTCGTTGCGCCAGATTGCCAAGTCAAAGCCGACCGAATGGCCAATCACGATCTCCTGGCCAACGAAGCGTTCAAACTCGCCGTGCATCTCCTTGAACGTGCGCGCCAGCCGGACATCGGCATTGGTGATGCCGTGGACACGCGTGGAGACGTCCGGGATGCCCTCTTGCGGATTGACCAGGGTGTCGAACACATCGGTTTCCAAAAGGCGGCCGTTCTTTAGCCGAACTGCGCCCATCTGCACGAAGCGGGCCTTGTTGGTGTCGAGGCTGGTGGTTTCGGTATCGATCGCGACCGCGTTGATCGCGACGAGCGGCGTCGCGCTCTTTGGGCTGGCCATACGGTGTCCCCCCTGGACGGTATTTACACATCAGCGCTCCGGTTGATCCGGATTGGGCTTGCGTCCATCCTCGCGTGTCAGCATGCGCGCCGCATTGAGGCGCATCAAGACGCGGGCGCGGGTTCGCGCACGGAAACGGCTCTCGCGCGGCCATGGCAGTCGAGGCGCGCGGTCCGACCGGATCGATGAGGCATGAGGGAGGTTCACGCGGTGCGACGGTGGTTCACACGATGGATGGCGGTACTCGGCTTGGTCGCGGGCGCCGTGGGTGGACCCGCCGCCGCGCGGGCCGATCTCGTTGACCTCGTCTCCTCGCTCTCAGTGTGCCTGAAGACCGATGCGCCTCGCATCGCGGTGATGGGATTTGCGCGCACGGAGACAGCGGTGCCCGATCTTCTGCGCGATCCGATCCGGCTGGAGATCGAACGGGCGATTGTCGCGGCGGCTGGGCAGTCGATGCCCGCGGTGCAAGCCCGGCTGGTGCCGGTCACGTCGGTGGCGGCGGCGCTTGAGATATGGGCAACGTCAGGCCAGGCCGATCAAGCGACGCGGGAACGCATTTTGGCCAACCAAACTGCGTTTGACGCTTCGATCATCCTCACCAACGCGGTGCAGCGGGACGCGGACCTTGTCTTTGATGTCGTCGCTCTCACCCGTGACAATGCCTGCGCGGGCGTGCCGCATAGCTATCGACGTCGGCTGGAGACAAGCCAGGCCGCGGTTGATGCGGCCGCCCATATCCGTCAGTCGGTCGCCCGGTTGGTGGCTGCCGCACCCGGCGACGCGCGGTTCGCGGTGTGCCGATTCGAAGCGGCAGACGGCGGTCTGAGCCCGTGTGGCGACGCCTTGGCCGAGCGGGTGGAGGCGGATGTGCTGTCCGCGCTCGCGACCCGCAGCGCGCTGACCGGGAGCGGGCCACGGGTGCGCCGGCTCGATCCGTGCCAAGCCGATCCGGCGCGACCCGATGAGATTGTCATCGGCGGCTCGGTGCGGCGTCCGGATGTTACGGGGGATCTTGTTGATATCTCCCTGCGTGCCTCCAAGGGGGGCGACTTGGTCGCGGCGGTGGCGCCCACGGTGTTGACCGGGCTCACCTGTGACGCGGGATCACGCACCTTGCCCTTGTTTCTGGATGCCACCGCGATCCGGGCGCCTGATCGGTTGCAAGTGCGCGCGGCGCGGCCGGCGTTTCGCGTCGGCGAGCGGCTTGAGGTGGGCATCACCGTGGGGGCCGACCTGCAGCTTTATTGCTGGTATGTGTCGCCGCGCCGCGAAGCCTATCTGATGACGCCCAAGGCCGAGGGCTACACGGTGCGCGCGGGGAACACGGTGTCGTATCCCCGTGGCTTCGGCTTTCCCGACATCCCGTTCCAGGCGGCCTCGGAAGATGTGTTCGGCTGCTTCGGCCTGCCCGCGCCGGTCTCGCCGGCGGTGACCGCCGCGTGGCAAGCGGGGCTTGGGCCCGATCCGCTCAATCCGCGCCTGTTGACGCTGGCGGAAATCCTCCAGCTGCGCGCGCTCATGCGCGCCGAGCGGGGGGCGGTGGAGGCGTATGACCGGGTCGTGGTGCGCTAGAGCGCTGATCTGATTGCCTCAGATATACGTGCTAGAGTTTTGATTTCGCATAATCTTTTCCAGGAACCGGTTTCCACTTCCTGGGATCATGCGCTCATCTGCCGATCCGATCGAGCCTCTTCCCTTTCACCGCTCATCGAGCTCACGAAAGCGTTCGAGGAACCGGTGCTGGGCCTCGTGGGTGGGCCAGCCGGTGAGGCCGAGGCGCGCAGGGAAGCCCTTGGGCGCGCCGAACAGCTTCGCGCCCTCGTCGATCGTAAAGCCTGCCAGCTCCGTCGCCTCGAAATAGGCGGCGACCGAATCGGCGGCCTTGGTGAGTTTCTTCAAGGTCGGATCGGGGGTCGCGGGCAGGCCGAAGCGCAAGTGGATCGCGCTGAGAAGACGCACCTCCACATCCTTGTAGGCGCCGCCGATGATTGCCTTGAACGGCGAGATCATGTCGCCAATCACGTACTCGGCCGCGTCGTGCAACAGCACGGCCCGGGCCTCACGTAGCGTGAGGGAGGGGTTCAAGCGACGGGCGATGTCCTCCACCAACAGCGAGTGCTGCGCCACCGAAAAGGCGTGGGTGCCCGCTGTCTGCCCGTTCCAGCGCGCTACGCGGGCGAGCCCATGGGCGATGTCCTCGATCTCGATATCGAGCGGCGAGGGGTCAAGCAGGTCGAGCCGGCGGCCCGAGAGCATGCGTTGCCAGGCACGCGGTGACGAACGGCTGGGCATGGTGACAAACGCTCCCTTTGGGGGGCCTTGGGCGAAGCAGCTTCACGCTTGAGACCGACTTGAAGCGATGCGCGTGGCCCTGGCAAGGGGGACGCGTCATCTCGACTTCGCAATCTCAAAGTGTCGAATCGGCCTTCCCAAAGGGAAAGGCTACGCGCATGATCTGGCGCAATGCGGACCCGGGCCAAGGGGCGCCTCATTGCCAAAACGCGAAAACAAGCGCGGCGGGGCAGGAGTGGCACAAAACCGACCCTCCCTCGCCCATGGCTCTCGCAACGGCGGACTAGCCGAAACGATGGAGAGTTGAAATGGTGCAAGATCGGATCGACCGTCGTCACTTCGGGCGACTTGCCTGCGGGATCGTGGGCGCGGTGGCGCTCGCCCCGTCGATGGCGATGGCGCAAAACACCAATCAGGACGCCACAGCGATCATCCGGTCGCTGGCGCCCAAGAAAAAGCAAGAGATCCGCCCCAACACCTCAATTCCGGCCACCCCGGAGCAGCGCCCCGTGACGGCGGCGGGTGAAAAGGGGCCGGTCAACGTGGTCATCGACACCACGGCAAGCTGGGATGCCACGATCTATTTCGACTACGACAGCGCGGTGATCACCACGCAGGCCAAGAAGCAGCTGGCCGCGCTCGGCTTGGCGCTCGTGTCGCCGGAGTTGGCGAGCCACTCTTATCTGGTGGCTGGTCACACCGATGCGATCGGCTCGGCGGAGTATAACCGCGATCTGTCGCAGCGCCGCGCCGCCTCGGTGCGCCGCTATTTGATCGAGGCGTTCGATATCAATCCGACCCGCCTTTTGGTGGTCGGCTTCGGCTTTGATCGCCTCAAGACCCCCAACAAGCCCACCTCGCCGGTCAATCGCCGGGTCGAAGTGGCCCTCATCGTCGGCGGCACGCCGACCAACTAAGTCTCTGTCGGCGCCAGGCCGGCCCTTCAATGTCCACGGATACGAGCGGAGGAGTAGTCATGAAGTCGATCGGTCGTTGGCTGGCGTGTGCGGTGATGGCGTTTGGCGCCTTCACGGCCAGCATGGGTCTCGCGGAAGCCCAGCAGAAGCGCATCAATGTGCTCATCATGAGCGATGACGCGGACCAGGACACCGTGCCGCGCGGCAACCGCATCTTCAATCGGGTGCAGCTCGCTCTGTCGGAGAACCTCAACACCAAGGGCTTCCAGGTCTATGACGAGACCGCCGTTGGCCTCTACACCGCGACGCCCAACCGGGTGCGCCGCGCCGACACCGAGCTTATCGAAGTGGCGCGCGCGCTGCCGGTGCCGCTCGACGTGATGGTGGTGTTCCAGATCTACGCCTCGGCGCGCGAGGGCCTCTATGGCTCGGGCATCCTGCGGCCGGAGATGCGCATTCCGGGCCGCGTGCTCAATGTGCACACCGGCCAGTTCATCGGCTCGTTCGAGGTGGGTGGCTTCCAGTTCCCGCCGCTGCCGCTCAACTGCGCGCAGGACCGCGAGTGCTTGCTGGAGCGCATGGGCGCTGAAGCGCGGGTGATTGCCAATGACTTGGGCGAAGCGATCGCGCAGAAGATCAAGGCGTTCACGCCCGGTGGCGTGGGTGCCGGCGGTGGCGCGGTGCTGGAGACCACCAAGGACGGCACCCCGGTGACGGCGGCGGCCCCCTCGGCGGACGGCTGCACCAACATCCCGACCGCTTATGTGATCAGCCTGCGGGACTTCAACCCGAGCGAGACGACGAGCGTGGAAGACATGATCACCAAGTTCGGGTGCTATGTCGGCCATCGCCCGATCCGCGCCACATCGACCTCGGCGGAGTACTGGTACGAGACGACCGCCGACTCCGGCCGTGTCAACCGCAACCTGCGCGTCATGCTCGACTTCCTCGGCCTCAACGGTCAGATTGTCTTCAACGGCAACAAGTTCGAGCTCACCCGGGTGACCACGCGCTAAAGCGTGCTCACTTTGGTGACCATATCGACCGCCGTCCCTTGCCGGGACGGCGGTTTTTTCGTCATGATGCGATCAGCGCAGGCTGGGCAAGAGGGCGCGATGAGCGCGGATTGGCATCAAGGCACCATTGACGACGTTCGGCAGCTTGTTGAAGAGCGGCACCTTGCTTTGCCGACCGGGCGGTTTTTGACGAAGGCGATCGCCGGCGAGATCCGACCCAATCGTGACGCGCCGCTGTGGGACCTTGCCAATGTGCTCTATGCCCTCGGCCACGCGGCGCGCGGACGGGGCGAGACGCCGGTCGATGCCATCGAGGCCGCGCTGTTTGACCGGCGGCGGGTGACGACCACCTATATCACCTCGCTGTTTGACGGCGCGCCGGCCGGCGTGCGGTTGACGGGGGATCGGCTGGAGGTCACGGCGGGCACTAAGGGCTGGTCGGCCTCCTATGCGGCGATTGGGCGCACGCTCGCCTTGGGCGATTTCATCGCGACGGGCGACGAGCTTTCCATGCTGCCGGGGCTCAGGGCCATCCTTTTGGCACTCACCGCGCCGCGGGTTGACGCCGACCAGGCGCGCACCGACGCGCGGCGGGATTTGTCGCGGCTTCTCAATGAGTTTCGCCAGCGCACCATGCCGCTGGCGTCGTGCGAGCGGCGCTCGCGCGAGCTTGAGACCTTCCTGCGCCAACGCTATGGCCGCGATGGCGACACGGTCGAGTGGATGACCGACGACGACATCATCGCATTCTGGCAGCTTTTGACCGCGGAGGATCGGCGGGTGCAGTTTCGCACCGCGGTCGCGCGCATCCGCGCCTATGCGGAGGTGATCAAGGAGATCGCGCCGCGTCGGCAGGTCTCCGAGGCGGGCTCGATTGACGATCGCTATGATCTGGCTGGCCCCTCGCTCGACGAGGACGCGCCCGATTGGGCGACCGCGTGGGGCGACACCCTGTCCGAACTGCCGCCGCTCGCCGAACGGCTCGACCGCATTCCCGACGTGCCCAACGTGCTCAAGGGCACGGAAAAGCAGGCGCTGATGGAGCTGTTGGCGCTTGCCCCGTGGCATCAGAAGAAGCCGCTCACCGTGCTGCGCTGGCTTGTGTTTGGCTATTTGCAGGCGATCGCCACCCAGGCGGAGCGCACGCGCTCCAAGGTCGCCTCGTTCGCGGCCCTAGCGGAAGCCAACCCGGACTATGCCGAAACGGTCAAATCCTATCAGGACGCCAAGGCGCATCTGACTTTGATTGCCATGATTGCTCATCAGTTACGCAAATCGGACAAAAACGCGCCTCGCGAGACCATTAGAGAACTGAAGCAAGTGCGACGGCGTGGTTTCGACGCGTCGATCGCCGAGCTTCAGCCGGTCTTCGCGGCGTTCGACGGCGATCTTGCCGACGTGCTCATCGCGGTGAACGGCTTCATCGAGGCCGCGGCCAAGCTCGATCGCACACGCGGATTGGGCGCGACCTACGCCAAGGACGTCCCCCTTTTCCTCGACCAGTTCGAGGCGAGCTACTTGCAGGAGGCCACCCCATGACCGTCGAGTCCCTCCGCCCCGATCGTGTCCCTGCTGATCGCGTGATGGCGAAGGAACTGACCATCCTCCTCGAGCGCGCGTTGGTGGCCGATGCCGCCGCCCGCACCGACCGGGCCGCCCGGGACGAGGAGACCGACGAGGCCGTGCCCGCCGACCCACGGGCGAGCCCCTCCACCCAGGCCTTATGGCGCTATGCCCGTCGGCCCGCCGGCGCGCCGGTTGATTTTGCCCTGGAGCGGGCCATCCGCCAGGATCCATCGGCGCGGCGTCGCTATGGCCGTCTGATCGAGGGCGCGGCTATTGGCATGTCGCCGATGGCGCGTGCAGCGGCGACCGGTGCGGTGATGCGGCGCGTGGTCGGCCCGTTCGAACTCACCATTCATGATGGCGCGCCCGGCGAGCCGGCGGTGCTTGTCATCGCGGTGCCCGATGGGGTGATGTCGCCGACACGGCTGGAGGCCATTGGCCAGGAGATCGCGCGGGTGGAGTTGCCCGAGGTGGTCGCCGGCTTTATCCAATTGGTGTTGGGTGGCGATCCTGAGCACCAACGGCTCAAAGGTCTCATCACCCACCCCACGACGGCGGTTTATTTGTTGTGAGCATGCCTTTAGGGTAACCGCGCCTGATCTTGCGATGGAGTGACCCCTTGACTGCCCCGACCGCGCCCGCCGTCATCGTGCTGATCCCCACGCCGTCAAAGCCGATCCGCATTCGCCGGATCTCGCCGCGGCCGGACCTGCCGGCCTCGCTGGTGGTGCGCGGCGCGGATTTCCGCTCGTTGCGATGGTCGAACGACTATCAACAGTTCGTCTCGCCGCACGGACCGGTGCAGGCGCTGGTCAAGAAGCGGGCCGGCGGC
>CALSBD010000153.1:0-7273 GCA_943373055.1 Rhizobium sp. Q54 | reverse complement strand
TCACCATGATGGTCATCCGGGTCTCGCGGTTGCGCCGCCACCAGCAGGCGCCGCGGCTCGTGAGCCAACCGACCCGACAGGCGTGGGCGCAGGCCCCTTTGCCGCCGCCCCGCGCGCGCTTCGTGGCCCCTCCGCGTGAGGTGTTGCCGCCCGCCGAACCGGTCGCCTATCAGTTGCCCGAGCCGCGCATGCCGCCGGTGTCGCAGCCGATCGCGCCGACCGGCTACACGCCCGCCGGGCCGTCCTATATCCAGCCGGTGTTGCGTCGGGATCCTGAGCCGATCGTGGTGGGTGGCCGTCAGCAGGAGCTTGATGAGCTCAAGCGCGAATTCCAGGCCATGAAGGCGCAGCTTGAGGTGTTTGACGCCCATGCCGACGTCGCCTCCGACACCGTGGTGCCGTTCGTCCGCCCGGAGCCCACGCCCGTGTCACGCGAGCCGGCGCCGGAACCGACGCCCGCCTGAGAGCTGAGGCAGCCTTGGATGGCAAGGCGCCTGCCGCTATGCAGTTTCAGCCGAGCTGCTGCCAGCGGGCCTTGAGTGATCCCTCTTGCGCGTGCCGCGCGCATCGGTGACACAAGCGACAGGGCGTGACCGGGCCGCTGGTCGGGTCACTGGCCCCAAGCATCGATCTGATCGTCTCAAATCGGTGTCGCTTAATCCGATGTCGCAAGATCGTCCCGCAGGCGCCCCAAACCGCGCGTGCGGATGATGCGGCGAGCCGAGGGATCGCACGACCGCGTGGCCACCCCAGATCCCCCCATGACCGAGGCCGACCTGCGCACCGCCGGATGGTGGTATTGGCGCGGCGTGGCCCGCTTTGGCTCGCTGCCGGCGTTGATCCTGATGGGCGCGTTTGTCGGCTTTGCCGGACTGGCGCGTGACGGCGGGCTCAGCCTTATGCAAGCGGTGCTGTTGGCGGGCGGCGTTTGGGCGCTGCCGAGCTGCGTGATCTTGGTGGGCGCCATCCAAGCGGGCACGCCGCTGCTGGCCGCCATGATGGCGGTCACGCTGTCGGCGGTGCGATTGATGCCGATGGTGATGTCGCTGGTGCCGGTGATGCGCGGACCGAAGACACGTGCGATCACGCTTTATGTGCTCGCCCACGCCGTTGCCGTGACCGGCTGGGTAATGGCGATGACGGAGCTGCCCAATATCCCACGTGAGCGGCGCACGGCCTATTTCGCCGGCATTTCGACCGGGCTCATCACGGGCGCGATGATCGTGACCGGGGTGTCGTATGTGCTCGTGGGCGCACTGCCGCCCATCGCGGCGGCGGGGCTCATCTTTTTGATGCCGCTCTACTTCACCATTTCGCTGTGGGGCGCGGCACGGGCGGTGGGTGACAAGATCGCCATGGCGATGGGAGCGGCCGTGTGGCCGCTGATGGTGTGGCTGGCGCCGGGGTTTGACCTCCTGTTGACCGGCCTTGTCGGCGGCCTTGCCGGCTATGCGATTGACCGGGCGTGGCGACAGCGGGGGGCGGCGTGATGGACTACACGTTTGACGCCGACCTGGGTCCCTGGTGGCCGTGGCTGTTTTTATTCGTTGGCGGTTTTGTCGCCAGCGAGCCTTGGCGCTGGGTGGGTGTGGCCTTTGCCGGGCGGCTGCGCGAGGACATGGAAGTGTTCCGCCTCGTGCGCGCCATCGCAACCGCCCTGGTCGCGGGCGTCATCGCGCAGCTGGTGTTCATGCCGACCGGATCGATCGCCACCATTCCCCCGGCCGTGCGGCTGGCGGCGCTGGCGGCCGGGTTCGCCGCCAGCTTCGCCGCGCCGCGAGCGCCGCTGTTCGTGGGCGTCATCGTCGGCGAGGCCGTGTTGTTCGGCGGCTGGTTCGTATTCGGCTGATCAACCGGCCAGCGCCGCGCGGATCTTGTCGGCGTTTGCGGCCAGCACCTCGGGGGCTTCCATTTGGCCCGTGTGCGGCTTCATGGCGACACCCTCGTGGCGCGGGATGACGTGGACGTGGGTGTGAAACACCACCTGCCCACCGGCTGTCTCATTGAATTGCTGGATCGTCACGCCCTGTGCGCCAAACGCGCTCATCACCGCGCAGGCCATGCGCTGAACCGTCGCCATAACGGCGTTCAAATCGTCGGGCGCGATATCAAGCAGGTTGCGCGAGGGCGCCTTGGGGATAACGAGGCAGTGGCCATCGCCACGCGGCATGATGTCCATGATGACGAGGGTCTTGTCGTCCTCATAGAGCTTATGCGCCGGCAGCTCGCCCCGCAGGATCTTGGCGAACACGTTGGTGGGATCATAGCTGGGCATGGCGGCGTCCTTCCGTGGCAAGAGGTGAGCGCGATGTAGCAAGTGGCGCTGTCGCACTCAATCGGCTTCAAAGCCCATCGGCTCGGCGCGTCGATAGGGGCCTGCCTCGGTGAGAAGCTCGCCGATGCGGGCGATCTCCGCGCGCTCTTGGACCAGATAAGCGGCCACCGCCTGACGCAAGCCGGGGTGGACGATGTCGTGGGCGGAGCGGGTGGTGGCCGGCAAATAGCCACGCGCGAGCTTGTGCTCACCTTGCGCGCCAGCTTCCACGCGCTTCAAGCCGCGCTCAATGGCGAACTCGATGGCCTGATAGTAGCACACCTCAAAATGCAGGAAGGGAATGTCGGCAAGGCACCCCCAATTGCGACCATAGAGTGCCTGCGAACCAATGAAGTTCAGCGCGCCGGCGACGGGCCGCCCGTGGTGCTTAGCAATCACGAGCAGGATGTCGTCGGCCATGCGCTCGCCAATGAGCGAGAAGAACCGGCGGTTGAGATACGGCCGGCCCCACTTGCGATTTCCCGTGTCGACATAAAAGGCAAAGAACGCATCCCAGTCGGCCTCGGTGATCGCCTTGCCGGTCAGCCGTTCGATGGTGATGCCCTCGGGCGTGGCATCACGCCGCTCGCGGCGCACCTGCTTGCGCTTGCGGCTGGCGAGCGCTGCCAGGAAATCGTCAAACGTCGCGTACCCTTCGTTCATCCAATGGAATTGCTGGTCGGTCCGCTCCAACCACTGCGCGGCGCCGAACGCGTCCGCGTCGGCTGGGGTCAGGAAGGTGGCGTGGACGCTCGAGGCGCCGATGTCGCGCGCATAGCGCGACAGGGCCGTGGCGAGGAGCGCGCGTCGCTCCTTGGCGCCAGGCGCCGACCCCACCAAGAGCCGCGGCCCGGTGACCGGCGTGAACGGCACGGAGACCTGGAGCTTAGGGTAATAGCGCCCGCCCGCGCGCCGATAGGCGTCGGCCCAGGCGTGGTCAAACACATACTCTCCTTGCGAATGCGACTTCACATAGGCCGCGACGACGGCGTCCGGCGCGGTGATGTCGGCGCCAAGCGCCAAGTAGCGCGGCGCCCAACCAGCCGGCTCGCCGACGCAGCCGGAGTCTTCCAAGCTTGAGAGAAAATCAAACGACAAGAAGGGGTTATATCCAAAATCTTCATGTTGAGAATCTGATTCAAGTGCGCTCGTCCCCGTGGGTGTGGTGGTGGTCTGTTGAGGTTGAGAATCCGATTCAACGAGCTCACGCAGGGGGATATCTTCAAGTTGAAAATCCACCGCACCAAGGCGCGCGGGCACCGGGCGGGCGAGGCGATCCCAGCCCGCGCGGCCGATGTCCTTGAGCGAGCCGACGACGGTGACGTTGACGGGGGAGGCTGTGCGCGAGTCCATTCAAGGCCTTATGTCGGTTTTTGAAACGTCCACAGTGATACGCGCCGCCACCGTCTCCAGACCGCTCAAAACTCGGGCCCGTTCGCTCTCAAAACAAAAAGCCCGCCGGCACGGGCCGGCGGGCGGGGATGGGTCTCGATGGCGGGTGAGGGGCTTAGCCTTCGGCGATCGCGTGGCCAGCCATCAGTTCGAGCGCCTTCACCATCGCCGAGTGGTCCCAGCCGGCGCCACCTTGGGCGACGCAAGTGGAAAACAGCTGCTGGGCAATCGCCGTTGCCGGCAGCGCCACGCCCAGCGTGCGGCCACCGGCCAGCGCGAGGTTCAGGTCTTTTTGATGCAGCTCGATGCGGAAGCCGGGATTGAAGGTGCGCTTCACCATCCGCTCGCCATGCACCTCCAGGATCCGCGAGGCCGCGAAACCGCCCATCAATGCCTGCCGCACTTTGGCCGGATCGGCCCCTGCTTTGGCGGCAAACACCAGGGCCTCGGAGACCGCTTCGATGGTCAGCGCGACGATAATCTGATTAGCGACCTTGGTCGTCTGACCGTCGCCATTGCCGCCCACATGGGTGATGTTCTTGCCCATGAGCCGAAACAGCGGCTCCACCGTTTCAAACGCGGCTTGGGGACCGCCGACCATGATGGTGAGCGAGGCGGCCTTGGCGCCGACCTCACCGCCCGACACCGGGGCGTCGAGATAGTGACCGCCCAGCGCCTCAATCCGCTTGGCGAACGCCTTGGTCTCCAGAGGCGAGATCGACGACATGTCGACGACGATGGACCCCGGCTTCAAGCCCTCGGCGACGCCATCGGTGCCAAACAACACGCGCTCCACGTCGGGCGTGTCGGGCAGCATCAAAAAGACGATGTCGGCGCTCGCGGCGACCGCCTTGGCGGTGGGGAGCGCGTGGCCGCCAGCCGCGATCAGGTCAGCGGGGACGCCTGAGCGCGTCGCGAGATGGACGGTGTGGCCGCCCGCGATCAGATGGCCGGCCATGGGCTTGCCCATGATCCCGAGGCCGATGAAGCCGAGGTTCATTGTGGTGGTCCTTGAGCGAGGAAAACGGGGAGAGGGACGCGCTCACCAGGCGGCGGCGGTGTCCTGCAAGGTGGCTTGCCGGCCGGTCATCCAGCCCAGCCCCGCTGTGGTGCCGGCCTTGGGGCGATACTCGCAACCGATCCAGCCGGTGTAGCCCATCTCGTCAATGGCATTGAAGAGATAAGGGAAATTGATCTCGCCGGTGCCGGGCTCGTGGCGGCCGGGGTTGTCGGCGAGCTGCAGGTGACCGATGAGATCGATGTGCGCCTTCATGGTGCGGGCGAGGTCACCCTCCATGATTTGCATGTGGTAGATGTCGTACTGGATCTTCAGGTTCGAATGGCCGACCCGGTCGAGGATTTGGACCGCTTGACGGGTGGTATTGAGGAAGAACCCGGGGATGTCGACCCGGTTGTTGATTGGCTCAACAACCAAGCGAATGCCGACCGCTTCCAGGGCCTTGGCGGCATAGCGCAGGTTTTCCACCAGCACATCCTCACACACCGCCCGGTCCAGGCCATCGGGTACGATACCGGCCAGCGCATTCACCTGCGGGGTGCCGAGCACCTTAGCGTAGGCGATCGCCTGATCAACACCGGCGCGAAACTCCGCCTCTCGGCCCGGTAGACACGCGATGCCGCGCTCGCCAGCTGCCCAGTCGCCCGCCGGCAGATTATGCAGCACCAGCGTCAGCGCATTGGCTTTGAGCCGCTCCGCGAGGTCGTTGGCGTCGAAGGCATAGGGAAACAAGAACTCAACACCCTTGAAGCCGGATTGCGCGGCGGCGGCGAAGCGATCGAGAAACGACAGCTCGGTGTAAAGCATGGTCAGGTTGGCGGCGAATTTCGGCATCAGGTGTCCTCCCGGATCGGTCATTCTTGGTTCTGGCGGCGCGCGCGGCGCCACCAGTCGGGTCCCTCAGTGGGCTTATTCGGCCGGCTCGGGAGCCTTCGCCTCAACGCCGCGCATGGACACCCAGCCGTTTTCCAACGACAGGGACGGATCAAGACACAGGACTTCTTCGAACTCGTTGACGCCGTTGATTTCCGTGCCCATCGAAATGTTGGTGACGCGCTCCAGGATGAACTCCATGACGACGGGCACCTGATGCTCCTTCATGAGCGCCTCGGCCTTGGCGAAGGCGTCCTTGAACTCATTGGGGCTCTTCACCCGCACCGCCTTGCAGCCCAGGCCCTCGGCGACCGCCACGTGATCGACGCCATAGCCGGGAATCGCGTCGCCATCCTCGGTGACGTTGATGTTTTCAAAGGCGAGTGACACCTCGAAGTCCATCTGATAGCCGCGCTGGGACTGGCGGATGAGGCCGAGGTAGGAATTGTTCAAGACGATGTGGATGTAGGGCAGCTTGTGCTGGGCGCCGGCCGCCAGCTCCTCAATGAGGAACTGGAAGTCATAATCGCCCGACAACGCGACGATCGTCTTCGTCGGGTCCGCCGCGCGCACGCCCAGCGCCGCCGGCAGCGTCCAGCCGAGCGGGCCGGCCTGGCCGCAATTGATCCAGTTGCGCGGGTTATACACCTTCAAGAATTGCGCACCGGCGATCTGCGACAGGCCGATGGTCGTGACGTAGCACGTGTCGCGCGGGAATGCCTCGTTCATCTCCTGATAAACGCGCTGCGGCTTCAAGGGGACCTGGTCGAAATGGCTCTTGCGCAGCATGTGCTCCTTGCGGTGGCGGCATTCCGCGCTCCACGTCGACCGATCGGGCAGGTCGCCGGCCGCTTTCATTTGGCGGGCGACATCAATGAACAGCTCCAGCGCCGCCTTGGCATCCGACACGATGCCGAAATCGGGCGCGAACACGCGGCCGATTTGGGTCGGCTCGATGTCGACATGGATGAAGGTCTTGCCCTTGGTGTAGGTCTCAACCGAACCCGTGTGCCGATTGGCCCAGCGGTTGCCGATGCCGAACACGAAGTCGGCACGCTGGAACGTGGCGTTGCCATACCGATGGCTGGTCTGCAGGCCGACCATGCCGGCCATCAAGGGGTGGTCATCGGGAATGGCGCCCCAGCCCATCAAGGTGGGAATGACGGGCACGCCGGTCAGTTCAGCAAACTCAACGAGGAGCTCACAGGCATCGGCATTGATGATGCCGCCACCGGCCACGATGAGCGGACGCTCCGCCGCGGTGAGCATGCGGATCGCCTTCTCCGCCTGCTTGCGGGTGGCCTTGGGCTTGTAGAGCTCAAGCGGCGCGTAGGTCTCCGGATCGAACTCGATCTCGCCCATTTGCACGTCAATCGGCAGGTCGATCAGCACCGGGCCCGGGCGGCCGGAGCGCATGATGTGAAACGCCTGTTGAAACGCCATGGGCACCAAGGCAGGCTCGCGCACGGTGATCGCCCACTTGGTGACCGGCTTGGCGATAGTCTCAATGTCAATTGCCTGGAAATCCTCTTTGTGCAGCTTGGCACGGGGCGCTTGGCCGGTGATGCACAGGATCGGGATTGAATCGGCCTGCGCGGCATAGAGCCCGGTGATCATGTCGGTGCCGGCCGGGCCGGACGTGCCGATGCACACGCCAATGAGACCCGGCTTGGTGC
>CALSBD010000152.1:0-7288 GCA_943373055.1 Rhizobium sp. Q54 | reverse complement strand
GGAGCCGCGGCCGTGGCCGGGGCGGCCGGCTTCGTCGTGCCGAACGACGTCGCATAGGACGGCGTGCCGTAGGAAAAGGTCGGTTGGCTCATGGGGTCAGGCCTTCACTGGTGCCACGCCGCCGGATCAGGCGGTGGGCTGAGAGAGTGTTGAGCGGTAATGTGGGCATGCTCGACGCGCTTGGCAATGTGTTTGCTCAGCCTTCCGCGTCGCCGCCCGCCTCATCCGTCTGAGCGAGCTTGCCGTCGGACACGGTCACAATCAGCGGATCGTGACCGGTGGCCTTCAAGAAGGTGATGAGATCCGCCCGCTTGATCGAGGTGGTCGCGTCGTTGAGGAGCGGGTGGTAGTTGAGGATGTCATGCTCCAGCATCGGCGCGTCGAGCACGACCTTGATGCGGTATGACGTATCGTTGATGACGCCGAACGGTGTGACCGAGCCGGGTGTGAGGCCCATGAGCTCCATCAGAAGCTCGGGCTTGCCAAACGAGACACGCCCTTGCGCGCCAATCTTTTCATGCACCCGCTTCAGATCGATCGCCGCGTCGCCTTCGGCCACGATCAGGAACACGTTGTCCTTCTTGTCCTTGACGAACAGGTTCTTGGTGTGGCCACCCGGGATCGCCGCCTTGATGTCCTTGCTTTCGGCCACGGTGAACACCGGGGGGTGATCAAGCGTGGTGGTCTCGATCTTGAGCTCGGCGAACATCGCCATCAGATCGCTGCGGGTCTTCATGGAGCGTGGGTCCTCGGGTTCGGCGCGGCAAAGCGGGTCGGATCGTCGCTTCTTGCCCGAAGGCAGCCGCAGCGGCAAGCAAGCGCGGCGCGGGTCGGGCCAGTGCGGATTACAGCGGCGCGCTGTAGAAACGATACTGCTTTGCCGGCTTGCCCGCGAGCAAACGGGCGAACTCCATCATGGGGCGGTTTGTTTCCAACACCCAGGAAAACTCCACCCAGTCGAGCTTGTAGGCGCGCGCCTGCTGCATGAAGGCGCTTGCCAGCATGGCGAGCGCGCCGGCGGCGAGCAGCGTGCCCTGCACGCTCTTGCGCAGGCCCATGAGCGGGATGCGCGCGGATTTGATGCGCTCGTTCTTGAGGGCGGACAACAGCCGCCACCAGTTAAATGGCAGCAAGGCGCCGTTGAAGGGCTTGATGAGTCCATTGACATCCGGGATCGCCAGCAAGAAGCCGACCGGCTCGCCGCGCAGTTCGACAAAGCTGCCATAGTTGGCCCGGTAGAACGGCTTGAGCTCACGGATCATGGCGACGATTTCGGGGTCGGTGAATGGCACGAACCCCCAGTTATCGCTCCAAGCATCGTTGAAGATATCGATGACGAGGCGCACTTCGTCGGCGAAGCGATCGACGCGGATCGGCCGCAAAGTGATCTCGCCACTCGCCTTGGCCGCCGCGGCAATGCGATCAAGGGCTCCAACCGACTGCGCTTGACGGAGCCGGAATGCGTAGGTGTTCATGACCGGCGCGAGGCCCGCTGCTTCGACGAGCCCGCCCATATAGGGCAGCGCCTGGTTCATCAGCATGGCCGCCGGCTCGTCAAAGCCGTCGACCAGGAGACCGGACTCCTCATTGACCGAGAAGGAGAACGGCCCGGTGATCGATGTGGCGTCGTGGGCCTTGAGCCAGGTGCGCGCGGTATCGAACAGGGCGTTGGTGACGGCTTGATCGTTGATCGCACAAAAAAAGCCGAAGTGGCCGGAGTGTGGGTCGTGCCGCTCGCGGTGCAGCCGGTTGACGTGGGCGCTGATCCGCCCGACCGGACGGCCGTCGCGATAGGCCACGAACAGGCCGGCCTCACCGAAATCGAAGAACGGATTGAACCGCTTGGCCACGCGCATGCGCTCTTTAAGGTCGAGCTCGCGCACGAACTGGGGATCGTTGGCATGGACGAAAGGCGGCACCGCGATCCAGTCCGATACGCGGGCGCCGGCGCCGATTTTGCGAACGGTGAGGGCGCTCATCCCAGTCTCGCTTTACGGTGGGCATTGATGAGAATGATGTCCTGCAACGGTCGCGGCAGCAGCCGCGCGAGGCGCAACACGACATCAAGTTGCCATGGAAAGGCAAACACCGCGCGGCGGGCATCAACTGCGGCGCGGATTTCGCGCGCGGCGCGCTCGGCCGTCCACAAGAACCAGTCCCGGTCCGGCAAGCCTTGCGACATGGGGGTGTCGACGAAGCCAGGCTCGATCAAGGTCATGTCGATGCCTAGCGGCTTCATCACGCGGCGCATGCCATCCATATAGGTGGCCACGGCCGCTTTTGACGCGCTGTAGGAGGGCGAGTGTGGCAGACCGAGCCGGCCGGCCAATGATCCGACCGCGACAAAATGACCGCGCCCGCGCGCGCGGAACCGGTCAAGCGCGGCTTCGGCGGTGTGGATGACGCCCAACAGATTGGTGTGCACGATCAAGGTGGCCGCGCCGGGCGCCTCGCCCACCTCGGTCGTCAGCGCTTGCGTGCCGCCCACACCGGCATTGGCATAGACGAGATCGATGGGCATCTCGGCGTCGATGGCTTGGATCCACGCCTGGACGGCGCCCGCGTCGGTCACGTCGACCGCGTGGCGCGAGACATGGGCGCCGCGCGCGCGGCAGGCCTCGGCGACTGCATCAAGACGGGCAAGATCGCGGCCGGCCAGACTGATGCGGCAGCCGGGAGATGCGTAAGCCATCGCCAGGGCCGCGCCAATGCCGCTGGATCCGCCCGTGATGGCGACATGGCGATGGCGTAGCTCCATGCCTCTCAAGCCTTTTCAAACACGAGGGCGGCGTTGAGGCCACCGAAACCAAACGAGTTTGATAGCGCCAACCGCATCGCGTGGGGCACGGCTTGGCCCGGGGTCACGTCGATCGGGCAGGCGGGGTCCAAGGTGGTGACATTGATGGTCGGCGGCACGATCTGGGTCTGCAGCGCGATCATGGTCGCCACCGCTTCCAGTGCACCGCACGCCCCCATGGCGTGGCCGATCATCGACTTGGTCGCCGATGTTTTGAGGTCGGGCTTGTCGGCGAAGACGGTGAGCAGGGCGGACGCCTCGGCTTTGTCATTGGCAAGCGTCCCGGTGCCGTGGGCGTTGACATAGTCAATGTCGGTCGGTGCAAGGCCAGCGTCGGTGAGCGCCAGCCGCATGGCCGCAGCCATGCCGACGGGGTCGCACGCCAACAAAGCGCCCGCATCGCTCGACATGCCGCCACCCCGCACATAGCCCTGGATCGTCGCGCCACGGCGGCGGGCGAGGTCTTCTGATTCCAACACGAAAATCGCTGAGCCCTCACCCATCGACAGGCCGCGCCGGTCGGCGCTGAACGGGCGGCAGGACTCGGGATCCAGCACCTTCAGGCCATACCAAGCGGTCAGGAAGCCATCAGCGAAACAGCTATCGGCGCCACCGACGATCATCACGTCGGCGAGGCCCATGGCGATCATCCGATGTCCTTGTAGGATCGCCTGGGCGGACGACGCGCACGCGCTGGTGATGCCCATGGTAGGGCCATGGGCGCCAATCTCATAAGCGATGCGGCTTGAGGGGGCGGAGCCCATGGTCATCGGCACGGTGAAGAGTTTCGGTCGACCGCCCACCTCGCGCATGCGGCGGTAGCCAACATCGAGAATGTCGATGCCCGCGACCGCGGTGCCCACAACCACGCCGATGCGATCGCCGGCCGGCTTGGCCGCGCCCAGGTCCGCCTGGCTCCACGCCTGGCGGGCGGCGACGGTCCCGAACTGCGTGAAGCGGTCGAGCTGGGTGAGGGTGCGGTTATCAAAGTGGTCTTCAGGCACGAAATCACGAACGGGCGCGCCGCGGCGCACGCGCTGACCTTCAAACACGAGGTCGGAGATATCGCCGATCGCGCAGTGGCCGCGCATGAGTGCGGCATGGAACGCATCAATGGAGTGGCCCAGGCTGCTAATCACGCCCATGCCGGTGATGGCGGTGCGAGGCATCGGCGCTGTCACTTCGCGGGAGCGGGCATCAAGTCGATCAAGGCGTTGACCACATCGCCAACCGTTTTGTGGTTAGCATCGGGCGCAAAGGCGATTTCGGAGCCAAACTCTTCCTCGATCTTGAAGATCACGCGAACGATATCAATTGAATCAATGACAACTTGATCGGTGGGCGTATCCATTGACAGGACGATTGTCTTGTCTTGGATTTCCTCTTGCAAGAAGGTGAGGATCTTCGTGGCAATGGCCTCGCGATCGAGTGTTTTTGTCGTCATTGACGTGAAATCCTTAAAAACCGACACGCCGAGCACGTGTCCTTTTCGTTGACGTCCTCCAGGGCCGATGATGCTCGTGAAAAGGACTTGACCGGCCCCCTGAAGACCTGACCGTCTCTTTTCGCGAATTCCATGTTCAGCGAAGGATTTTCTCAAGTGTGCGATAGCACGCCGGGGCTCAAGAACCAACAACCTTACGATAGATGGACTGCAAGCGGTCCTCATAGGCGGCGAAGCTGAACTTGGCGGCCTGGAGACGTCCGCGGCGCGAGAGCTCGGCACACAGGTCGTCATCGGCGTCGAGCTGGCGGATGGTGCGCGCCAGGGCGCCGGTGTCGCGCGGATCCACCATCAAGGCGGCGTCGCCGGCGATCTCGGGCAGGGATGACACGTTGGACGTGATGACCGGCGTGCCCAAGAGCATGGCCTCCAACACGGGCAGGCCGAACCCCTCATAAAGCGAGGGGAACACCAGGGCGCGGGCGCCCTTGATGAGCGCGATCAGTTGGTCAAACGGCACGTAGGACAAGCGGCGCACGCGCCGACGCTGGGTGATGACGCGATCCTGCATGAAGTAATGCATGAAGCGCTCGTCATCGATCTTGCGAATATCCTCGTCCGCCATCCACGCCGGATTGCCAGCGATAATGAGCTGGCGCTTGGACCCAGATCCGATGAAGGCATCGACAAGCCGACCGACGTTCTTCTTCGGCTCAATGGCGCCGACAAACAGGAAGTATTTCTTTGGCATCAGATGGAACAAGTTGTCCAGATCACGCGCGACCTCCTCATCGGACTGGTTCACAAGCGCTGCGGGCAACGAGACCGCCTGATAGGTGTTGGTCACCCGATCTTCTGGGATACCCAAGAACTCGACAATATCGCGCTTGGAGTGCTCCGAGACGGTGACAATGTGGTCCGCTGACTTGCAGATGCCGCGCAGCATCTTGAGGGTATATTTCTTGTTGTCGAGTGTCGTATAGGGCAGGCGGAGCGGAATGATGTCGTGGATGGTGTAGATGTTGGGAACGCCCTTCACCTTCACCGGAATGGCTTGTGTGGCATGAAACACATCAACCGCATTGGGCGCGTTAATCGCCATCGGTTCCTTATGGCGCATGAAGTGATAGCGCGCCCGCTCAACGAGCCGGAACACGGTGTGGATATTGTCAAAGCCGCTATACTGCTTCGGGTTCGGATCAATGATGGCGTCGGTGCGCATCAAGGGCTGGGTATTGACGCCAAACGGTTCGCCAAACCACTCCGACAGCTTCAGGCGCGCTTTCAGCGACCACGGCAATGGCCGATCCTGCAGGGGATCATAGAAGACGATCCGATTGAACATGGCGTCCTTCATCGGCAACGGGCGACGCACGCTGATGAGACCATCGGTCACATAGTTCATCTGATGCAGCACATGCCCCAGATTGCGGGCATAGGTCGCGATGCCGGTGCCGGTCGCGTGGGTCAAATTGTCGGCTTCAATGAGGACTCGGCGCTTGGTCATGGGTACGACGGTCCTTGGCAGCAAAACGGGCAAATCAAGTTGGAGTTCATCACCCCTCGTACGCTGATCGTGCGCCTGTTTCAAATGTCGTTTAATGGCTGCGGCCGCATTGGCCCGGGCGTGTGTGCGGAAAACCGCATGTTTGTGGGCGGCAAACGCCGTTGGTTAGTCTCAACGCGGTCGGGTCGCGTGTAAGAACCGGCCGTAAAGCTTGACGAGCCACTCACCGCGCGCCACATTGCGGCGGCTCGATTCCGCTTTTGCCCGCCAGATGGGTTCAGAGCCTTCAGCCAACCCTTTCGCCCGGCGGCGCTCGCCGACCTCGCGCATCATCCAATCGAGAGCAACGGCTGACGGCGCAGTGTGAAAATGGCACAGGGGTTTCCAGGGATTGTCGGGGGTGAGGGCCTGGAGTTCATTTGTCCAATAGATTGGAAAAGGTTCGCTCATGATCGTGACGCCGCGCCGGCCACCGACGATGCCAAAAGCAAGTTCGTCGCCAATCACCCGAAATCGCGACCACCTGTGCAGGCTGGCCATCTCATACAGATAGACGTGCGCACATTCTTTTAAAAAGGACCGCCCGTATTCCGCCTCGAAGGCAAATGCACCACTGTGGTTGTCGAAGTAACGGGTCAGGTGATGGCGCTTCATCAAGCCGCGAATAGAAAATCCATGGTGCGTCTTGTCTGTGCTTGGTTCCCGAAAAGCGCCAATCATCAGCATATTTGTCCCATTAACTTCATGCAGCAACGTGTTTAGCGGCGACACTAACAGCGTATCCGCGTCAATAAAAATTGTATGACGATAGGGACTTAACTCTCCAATCGAGAATTTACAGGCATATTTATTCTGATACGCTGGTGGTAGCCGGAAAATATTATCGAATACACGTGGGTATTTAGAATTGACGTGATTTTCTGAGTTTTCATCCGCGACAAGCGTAAACGGGAGGTCATGAAACCGGCGAGCTGATAAAGCGAGATCTACCGCCATCTCAGCATAGGCGGTTTTGCCCACGGCGACCGTGATGAAGCCTAGATCGGACATGCACATTCTCGCTGAGGGATACGTTGCTGCCGGGAATTCGCGTGGCGCGGTCAGTGGCCGGTTTGAGAGGCGATCGGCTGTCGGGCGTAGTCAGGGGCCCGGACGGCGGCCAGCGTCGCCACCATGCTGTCAATCGCCATGCCGATCTCCTGCTCGGTGGTGGTGGTCGACACGAAGAAGCGGATGCGCGAGGCGTTCGGCTTAACGCCCGACTGCATGATGGGTGGGGCATAAATGCCGGCCTCACCGAGCCGGCGCGCGGTCAGAGCGGTGAGCATGGGGGTCTCGAAGTAGACCGGCACGATGCCAAAGCCCATGGCGTCACCGGTGTTAAGCCCGCGCGCTTGCGCCATTTCGATGAAGGTGCGCGACGACGCGCGCAAGGTGACCGATCGCTCAGGTTCGCGCGCGGCGATGCGCAGCGCGGCCAAGGCGGCCGCCGTGATGACAGGTGAGAGGCCCACGCTGAACACGAAGCCCGGCAAAGTGA
>CALSBD010000151.1:0-7304 GCA_943373055.1 Rhizobium sp. Q54 | reverse complement strand
GAAGGCTTTCTCAGCGCGACGTCGATGGCGCGGGCGCTGGCGGGCGGCGCGTTGATGGGGCTTGGCGCCATCGCGGCGGCCGGGTGCTCGATTGGCGCGGGCGTCACCGGTAGCGTGATGTGGTCGGTGACGGCGCTCACCGCGCTGATGGCAATGACCGCGACGGCGCTAATCGCCCACGTGGTGATCGACCGACCGCGCGCCGCCGCCGCAACACGTCCGCAAGCGGCGACGTCAACGCTCTCTTGACCATTTGGCTGCGAAATGGCGCAGTTGTCAGCTGGGGAGCTGAAGCGGTGGAGAGGGAGGCCCAGTCGATGGGTCGACGTGTTGACATAACCCGCGCCACCACGGCCGTTGCATGGGGTCGCCACATGGCGGCCGCCGCCTGGCTTGCGCTCGTGCTGGCGTTGGGATCGCCGACGCTAGCGATCGCCCAACAGGATGCCGTGACCGGCACGGTGGAGCCGGAAGTAAACCCGGCGGACGACCTGAACCTGGAGACCGACATCCCGTTCACGCCGTCGACCCAGGGGTCGTTCACGACGCTGGAAATTTTCCGCATCGGCGCGGTGGTCAAAATCTCCAATGAGGCGACCATGGCGCGCCACGAATCGCTGCGCGCGCTGTTGGAGCGCGAGCTCAATCAGCGGGTCGCGGTGGTGCCGTTCGCCAATGGCACCCAGCTCGCCGACGCATTCAATGACGGACGGGTGGATCTCGCCGGCATGTCGGCATCGGCCTATGCCGCGCTGTGGAACCGCTGCGACTGCGTGGAGCCGCTGGTGGCGCCGCGCGGGTCAGATGGCGCGACCGGCTTTAAGGTCGACATCGTGGTGAAAAGCACCGATCGCGCGCGGTCCATTGCCGACTTGGCCGGCAAGCGGCTGGCCGTTGCTGGTCCCGATTCGATCGCCGGCCGGATCGTGCCGCTGCGCGCACTGCGCGCCATGGGGCTGGAGCCAGAGCGGCACTTCTCCGAAATCGTCACCACCGCCTCGCCGGTCGCTTCCGTGCGCGCGGTGTTTGAAGGCGCTGCCGACGCTGCCGTGGTGTGGCGCGCCGTGGGCGGCCCGCGCGGCACCTTGGCGGATTTGCCCGACGCCAAGATCGGCTCGATCGCGGATTATGTGCCGGTGTGGACCTCCGCTGAGATCGCCCATGGGCCGATCGTCACCCGCAAGGCCTTGCCGCTCGAGGTGCGCTCCACGGTGCGGCATCTCATGGTGACGCTGCAGGCCAATGACCCGGACGCCTACGATACGCTGGCCGGCCCATTCGGCGGCGGGTTTCAACCGGTGGAGCACGGCGGCTACAAGCAGCTGGTCGATCTGTTAGACCGGCGCCAGCAGATCAAGCCCTCGGTCGCGCAGTAGCGCCGCCGCATACCGCGCGCGCGGCCGCATACCGCGCGCGCGGTTGCTCAATCAACCGGGTTCGCGCCCACCACGGGCAGCACCAAGGGCTCGCCGGTCTGCGCAAAGCGGGCCTGCACGAGGGCGAGCGCGCAGGAGGCAAGTCGGGCCGCCTCGCTGTCAGCGCGGCTGGTGAGAATGACCGGCACCTGGGCGCCCATCACCAGACCCGCCGCCTCGGCGCCGGCGAGGAAGGTGAGCTCCTTGGCGAGCATGTTGCCGGCTTCCAGATTGGGCACGATCAACACCTCCGCCCGGCCGGCCACCAGCGACGTGATGCCCTTGGTGCGCGCGGCCTCCATGTCGACCGCGTTGTCCATCGCCAACGGGCCGTCGACGATGCCGCCCTTGATCTGGCCCCGCTCGGCCATCTTGGAGAGCACGGCGGCATCAATCGTCGACGGGATCGCGGGGTTGACCGTTTCAACCGCCGACAGCACGCCCACCCGTGGGGTGGCGATGCCGATCGCACGGGCAAGATCAATGGCGTTTTGCACGATGTCGACCTTGGTGGTCAGATCGGGCGCGATATTGATCGCCGCGTCGGAAATGAGGATCGGTGTGGGACGGCCCGGCACGTCGATGACGAACACGTGGCTGAGCCGGCGGGCGGTGCGCAGGCCGCCCTCTTTCTTGACGACCTGAGCGAGCAAGGCGTCGGAGTGAAGATGACCCTTCATCACCGCCCGCGCGCGCCCTTCGTGGACCAGCGCGATGGCCCGCGCGGCGGCTTCGGGCTCGTCATCGATGTCCTCGATCTCAAAGCCGGTCAGATCAAGGCCGATCTCAAGTGCTGCGGCGCGCATGCGGGTTAGTGAGCCAACCAAGATGGGATCAATGAGCCCCTTGTCGCGAGCGGCGACTACGGCGGACAGCGAGTGGCGGTCGTCGGGACAGGCGACCGCGGTCTTGAGGGCCGGCATGCCGATCGTGGCCGCGATCAAACGCTCAAAATGGCGGTGGCGTTGCAGCTGCAGGTCGGGGATGTGGATATCCGGGATTTCAATGCGCTCGGTGGGGGCGGCCACGTCGGCGCGCCCGTCGGCGATCAGCCCGCGTGGTCCGGTGACCGTGGTGGTGAGCTCCACTTGGGGCGCGGGCCCCTTCGCCGTCACCTCGACCACCACTTTCAAAAGATCGCCGACGCGGGCGCGGTTGTGAAAGCGCATCTGGTGCCCCAGATACAAGGTTCCCGGGCCCGGTAGGCGATTGCCGATCACCGCCGAGGCGAGGGACGCGACGAACAAGGACGGCGCGACGATCGGATCGGGCTGGCCATCGCCGGTGCGATCAACACCGGGCAGGTGCATGGGGTTCAAGTTGCCGGAGGCGTGGGCGTAGACGAACAGGTCGTCGGCGCGCACGACGCGCTCGCTGACGGCGGTGTCGCCCACGGCGATCTCGTCATAAGTGCGGTTTTGGGCCACGCGGCGGGTTCCTTTGGGTGGGATGGGGCACGAGGGGGGCGTACCACGAGGGCTGAGATCGACCGCGCCGATGGAAACGGCTTTGGCGGGCGGGGGCAAGCTCGGGTGATCCGGGGCAGCGTCCGCATCAGCCCCAAGGTCGGTTGACGAGTCCGTAGCTGCGTCCGAACCGGTTTTGCCATAGTCTTGGGGCGAAAGTGGCAGCCCCGCATGAGGACACTCCCTATGAGGACAAAGTGAGACGGCGCGCCCGACAGCGCCTGGAGGCTAAACCCCGATCATGACCCCGTCCGCATCATGACGATGACCCTCGACGAACCGCCTGTCGGCCAGACCGACGGTCAACGACCGCCGGCGCGTCGCGCCGTGCGCGGTCGGCGGGTGGCCGCGTGGGCGACGCTGATGCTGGCGCGGCCGATGCGGGCCGTCGGGCATATCGTGTTCTCGTCGCTGTCGCGGCGCATCATCTCGATCAATCTGATCGCGCTCGGCGCACTGCTGTTCGGCATCCTGTTCGTCAACCAATACCGCTCAGGCCTGATTGACGAGCGCATCGACCGCTTGAAAGAACTTGGCCAAGTGGTGGCTGCCGCCGTTGCCGTGTCGGCGGGCGACGATAGCCAGGTGTTGACCGATCCCGACGCGATCTTGCGCCTGCAAGCCGAAGCCGCGCAGACGACCGATGAGTTGGCTCCGTTCGGCTTCACCATCAGCCCGGATCGCATCGCGCCGTTCCTGCGCAGCTACATCTCGCCGACCCGTACCCGCGCGCGCATCTATGACCGCGACGGGTTTCTTATTGTCGACAGCCGCATGCTGCATGCACGCGGTGATTTGCTGCGCCCTGATTCGGCGCCGCGCCCACCCAGCGCGCCGCTTGATCGGCCGATTTGGGAACGGTTGGGCGATCTTATTGGCCATGCCTGGCGGGTCATCAACGGAACGCATCGGCTCGAGGTGTACGAAGAGCTCGGCCCGGCCAACGGCAAGGGCTACACGGAGGTGTCGCAGGCGCTCGGCGGCGGCATCTCCTCGATCGTGCGCAAAACCGAGAAGGCGGAGCTGATCGTCTCCATCGCGTTTCCCATCCAGCGCAATCGGACCGTGCTGGGCGTCCTCCTGTTGTCGACCCAGGCCGGCGACATCGACGCCATTGTGCGCGCCGAGCAGCTGTTGATCCTGCGCGTGTTCCTGGTCGCGCTCACCATCATGGTGGTGCTGTCGCTGTTCCTGGCATCGACCATCGCGCTGCCGATGCGCAAGCTTGCTGCCGCCGCCGACCAGGTGCGTCGCTCGGTCAAGGCGCGCGGCACCATCCCGGAATTTCCCGAGCGCGAAGACGAAATCGGCCACCTGTCGCGGGCGTTCCGCGACATGACGAGCGCGCTCTACGCCCGCATGGAAGCGATCGAGAGCTTCGCGGCCGATGTCGCCCACGAGCTCAAGAATCCGCTCACGTCGCTGCGCAGCGCGGTGGAGACCTTGCCGCTCGCCAAGACCGCCGCTTCGCGCGAACGGTTGCTTGCGGTCATCCAACACGACGTGCGGCGGCTTGATCGGCTCATCACCGATATCTCGGATGCCTCGCGGCTCGACGCGGAGCTAGCACGCGAGGACCTCAAGCCGCTCGATATGGCCGAGATCGTCGGCGCGGTGGTGGAGTGGCAAGCCGAGGTGGCGCGCAAGAAGGCGCAGACCATCCGGCTGGTGGCGCAAAAGCGCGACGCGGGCAAGCCGCCCGTCGCGCCGATCATGGGCCACGATAGCCGCTTGGCGCAGGTATTCACCAACCTGATCGACAACGCCCGCTCGTTCACGCCCGAAGGCGGAACAATCACCCTGACCTTGGAGGTGACCGACCGCGCGGTGCTGGTGCGGGTGGAGGACGAGGGCCCCGGTATCCGGCCCGACGCGCTGGAGCGGATCTTCGAGCGCTTCTACACCGACCGGCCCGAAGGCGAGGCGTTCGGCAACAATTCCGGCCTTGGGCTTGCCATCTCGCGGCAGATCGTTGAGGCGCACCGGGGCACCATCACGGCTGGCAATGTGGAAGACGCCGACGGTGAGGTCCACGGCGCGCGCTTCACCGTCAGCATCCCGCGGGGCTCGCCGGCATGACGAATGCGCCGGGCCAAGCGCCGCAGACCGTGCATGCGACCGTCCTTCTGGTCGGCCCGGTCGGCGTGATGATCCGTGGACGCTCGGGCGCGGGTAAGTCGGCGCTCGCCGATGCGGTAATCGGGGAGGCCGAGGCGCGTGGGGCATTTGCCGCGCTGGTGGCCGATGATCGCGTGATCGTGACCGCTCAAGCCGGCCGGCTGGTGGCGCGCCCACCGGCGCAGCTGGCGGGCCTGATCGAACGGCGCGGCCTGGGCGTGATGGCCATCAACCACGAGCCGGCTGCCGTGGTGGCCGGTGTGGTCGACCTGACGGACGACCCCGTCGAGCGCGTGCCGCCCGTCGAGCGCACGGTCGTCATGGAGGGCGTGCGACTGCCGGTGTTGGAGATTCAGGCAGGAGACCCGCGCGCCGCCCGGTTAGTCGCATTTTTCGCGCGAATGCTTGCCGCAAGGTAAAGCGTTTCTTACGCGGAAAATTTGGCAATGCAGCATTTCCCTCTTGCGTCGGACGGCGGATGAAACCAATCTTCCGGCCCCAGAAGCCGTAAAGGCTGTGGCTGGGGGAGCGGCGCGGCACCAACCGTGCCGATCAACGCGCAGGCGGCCCGCTGTTTGGGCCATGCCAGCCGCACAACGCGCGACGGGAGCGCAGCGTACGCATGATCGGGCTCGTCCTCGTGACGCACGGGGATCTCGCGCGGGAGTTCATCAAGGCGATGGAGCACGTCGTCGGCCCACAAACGGCCGTCGAGGCGATCTGCATTGGCCCTGACGATGACATGCACTCGCGCCGCGAGGAGATCGTCGCCGCCGTCGACCGGGTCAATGATGGCTCGGGCGTGGTCATTTTGACCGACATGTTCGGCGGCACCCCCTCCAATCTGGCCATCTCGGTGATGAACCGCGCGCCGGTGGAGGTGATCGCCGGCATGAACCTGCCGCTCCTCGTCAAGCTCGCGCAGCTGCGCAAGGACCGGCCGATCCTGACCGCCGTGGTCGAGGCGAAAGAAGCCGGCCGCAAGTATATTTCGGTCGCAAGCCAGGTCTTGCACGGGCAGTGAGCGCGATCGCGTCAAGGGCGCGTCCGATGGCGTCGGTGTGCCCTTTGACTCGCGGCCCCCTGCCATGCGAAGGACCACGTATGAGCACGGTGAAAAGCATCGAGATCAAAATCTGTGGGCTGACAACGGCGGACGCGGTCGACGCGTGCCTGACCGCTGGCGCCGATATGATCGGTTTCGTGTTCTTCCCCAAAAGCCCGCGCAACGTGACGATCGAGCGCGCGATCGAATTCGCCGCGCCGGCGCGCGGCCGGGCCCAAGTGGTGGCGCTTGCCGTCAACCCAACCGACGAGGCGATCCGTGCGATTGCCGCGGGGCTGAAACCCGACCTCATCCAGCTGCACGGCCACGAAGACCTGGCGCGCGCGACCGCGATCAAGGCATTGACCGGCGTGCCCATCATGAAGGCGCTTTCCATCGCCACGCCTGCCGACGTGGATGCGGCGCGGGCGATCGCGTGCGGGGTTGACCGGCTGCTGTTTGACGCCAAGCCGCCTGCGGACCCCCATGCGTTGCCCGGCGGTAATGGCCTCACGTTTGATTGGCGTTTGGTCGCCGATCTCGACCCGCCCCTCGACTTCATGTTATCGGGCGGGCTTGACGTCAACACCGTGGGTGACGCGGTGCGTCTGGTGCGCCCACGGGGGGTCGATGTCTCTTCAGGGGTGGAAATGCGCCCCGGCCTAAAAGACCCGGCGCGCATCGCCGCCTTTGTCGCTGCCGCGCGCGCCGCCGCCAATTCGCTTCGTGAACAACCGATCGCCAAGAGGGCTTGAGCCGTGAACGTCGTTCCCAATTCCTATCGCACCGGCCCCGATGAGCGCGGCTTCTTCGGCCTGTTCGGCGGCCGGTTCGTCGCCGAGACGCTGATGCCGAACATCCTCGAGTTGGAGCAGGCTTACGCGGACGCGAAAAACGACCCGGCCTTCCACGCCGAGCTCGCCCATCTGAACGCGCACTATGCCGGCCGGCCGAGCCCGATGTATTTCGCCGAGCGGCTCACCCAGCATCTGGGCGGCGCGAAGGTCTACTTCAAGCGCGACGAGCTCAACCACACCGGTAGCCACAAGATCAACAATTGCCTGGGCCAGATCCTGCTCGCCAAGCGCATGGGCAAGACCCGCATTATCGCCGAGACCGGCGCGGGCCAGCACGGCGTGGCGTCGGCCACGGTGTCGGCGCGTTTTGGCTATCCGTGCGTGGTTTACATGGGCAAGACCGACACCGAACGCCAAAAGCCGAACGTGTTCCGCATGAAGCTGCTCGGCGCCGAAGTGCGTC
>CALSBD010000150.1:0-7344 GCA_943373055.1 Rhizobium sp. Q54 | reverse complement strand
GGCGGCTGCCTCCGCCGCGCGGCGCGAGGCCGGCTCGCCCGAGCGCGAGCCATGGGCGGCCATCAGCACGCGGGCCGCATGCTGTGCAAGCCCGGCCCGCGCGGCGGCCTCGGTGAGGCGCTGGTCCATCACATTGATCAACAAGGGATCAAGCCCGACCGGCGGCAAGATGCGCGCGTCGGGATGGCCGGCCTCGGCCAAAGTCTTGGGCAGTTTCACGCGGGTGAAGTAGCCGTCGCTCATGAAGAGAGGAAACACCGTCAGGGGCTCCGTTCGCCCCCCAGCGGCCGCATCCGCCTCTAGCGCGGCAACGGCGTCGGCCACCGTGGGCTCGCCATTCAACACCGCGTGACGCGCCGGGCGCCCGCCAAATGCGCCGGCAATCGCCGCTGCGGTCGCCCTGAGCGCCGCATTGCGATCCTCGCCAACTTGATCCCCATGTCCGACCAGCAAGAGCACTGTGCGATCCCTCCATCCGATCCACTCAAGTGGTATTGCCGCGCTGTGTCTCAAGCTGGCGGACCACAAAAAACCGCTCAAACTGCGGCGCACGTCCTATAACAGGTCTGTTCACCTTCAGTGCGTGCATGCCACGAACTCCATCGCTTTGCCGTTCAGCTCACGTCCCTCGCCCAAGTGGTGCATCAGGGGCGGTCCTCAGCGTCCCATGCTGCTGGATTGGTGGCGCTGGCTCCTGTAGCGTTAGGTGTCGTTTCGTCATTTGGATCACGGACGATCGGCAAGGGCAGCGGGGCGTTGGCCACCATGAACATGAAGTCCGTTTTCAGCACCGCATTCGTGTGGCGTGTTCTTCAGTTTCCGTTGGTTCGCATCGCGATCTTGGGCTACCTCATCGTCTTTCTGATGGGCAAGACGACGGAATATTCCGACCCGTACGCGGGTACGGCGCTGATGCCCTTTATCATTACCGCCGGCATGGTTTTGGTCGCGCTGGCGTTTTACATCGCGTATGGACGCTTTATTGAACGGCGTCCGGTCAGTGAGTTTGCCTTTGCGGGCATGGGGCGGGAGCTTGGCCTGGGATGCTTGATCGGCGCGGGTCTTTACACGGTGTCGGTGCTCATTTTGATCGCCTTCGGGGTCTATCGCATTGAGGGGTTTAACTCTTGGACATTCATTTTGCCGGCCGTTGCAATGGCGTTGAGCTCCGGCATGTTTGAAGAGCTTTTGTTTCGCGGCGTGCTGTTTCGCTCGCTGGAGGACCTGTTTGGCAGCTGGGCATCCCTGATCATTTCGGCGTCCGTGTTTGGCTTTGCCCACTTGATCAATCCGGAAGCCACCATCACGGGCGCCATCTACATCAGCATCGAAGCCGGTTTGCTTTTGGCCGCGGCCTTCATGCTGACCCGCCGACTGTGGCTCAGCATCGGTTTTCACGTGTCGTGGAACTATACCCAGTCAGCCATCTTTTCCGGCATCGTGTCGGGGAACGAGCCACAGCCAGGGCTGATCCGCTCCAACATCCAAGGGCCGGAGATCCTGACCGGCGGCAGTTTCGGGCTGGAGTCCTCCATCGTCGCGTTCACCTTGTGCACGACGGTGGGGCTTATCTTACTCGTGATCGCCCATCGACGCGGCACCATTGTCCCGCCCCTGTGGAAGCGGCCGTAAGACCAACGGATCGGGGGCGCTCGAACGTCGCCGGCCTGGTCGGTGAGCGCGCGGATCGCCGCGTGCTCGCCTTAGGTTTGCCGGGCCTTCAGGTCTACGAAAGCGACCGACGTTCACGCCGATGCGACGTCGTGCCGGTTGACGAATCCTAGGTGAAACCCCAATTGACGCTCAAGCCAAGTGGCGCATCTCGCCGGAAGGGGAGAGCGGAGACCGCATCGCGGGTTTCCACCCTGGCGCCGGGCCGATGGCCCGGGTGCGCGCAATCTGAAGTTCGGCCGTCCGGCCGGGCTACAAGAAATCCAGACAGAGGATGACCGATGCCTTGGAGTAATCAAAACGGCGGTGGCGGATGGAAGGGCGGCTCCGGCGGCCCATGGGGTCAACCGCCACGGGGTCCGTCCGGCGGGGGTGGTGGTGGCCCAGGTGGCACGCCGCCCGACTTGGAAGAGCTGTTGCGCCGGGGGCAAGATCGGTTGAAGTCCGTTCTGGGCGGCGGTGGATCGGGTGGCGGCGGTGCCGCGTCGATCGGCGCCAAGGGCATCACGCTGGGCGCGTTGGTCGCGCTGGGCCTGTGGCTGTTCACCGGTGTCTACCGGGTTGAGCCCGACGAGGTGGGCGTTGAGTTGTTCCTGGGCAAGGTGGCCGATATCACGGCGCCGGGCCTGAACTATAACTGGCCGGCTCCCATCGGCGCGACGTTCACGCCGCAGGTCTTGGCGGTGCGCGAAGTGACGATCGGCGCGCGCGACGTGCAGTCGGGCAACCGCGCTGGGGCGCAGCGCGCGGCGCTGGAAGAAAGCCTGATGGTGACGGGCGACGAGAACATCGTCGACATCGATTTCCGCGTGCAGTGGAACATCAAGACCGAGCCGCGCACGGCGGCGGCGGACTTCTTGTTCAACATCCAGGATCCGGAAGGCACCGTGCGTGCGGTCGCCGAAAGCGCCATGCGTGAAGTGGTCGGCAAGTACGACATCCAGCGCGTGTTGACCGAAGACCGCGCCAAGATCGAGCTCGAAGTGAGCGCGCTCATGCAGACGACGCTTGATGCGTATGGCTCGGGCATCGATGTTCGCCTGGTGCAGATGCAGAAGGTCGACCCGCCGTCGCAGGTCATCGATGCCTTCCGCGACGTGCAGGCGGCGCGTGCCGACGCGGAGCGGGCGCAAAATGAAGCGCAGGCCTACGCCAACAAGATCGTCCCGGAAGCCCGAGGCGAGGCGGCCCGCATCATTGAAGCGGCGACCGGCTACAAGACCCGCACGGTGGAAGAAGCGCGCGGTCAGGCTGACCGCTTCCTCAAGGTCTATGAGGAATACCGCAAGGCGCCTCAAGTGACCCGCGAGCGCATGTATCTGGAAACCATGGAGCGCGTGTTCGGTGGCATGGACAAGGTGATCCTCGATCAGGCCGGCAATGGACAAGGCGTCGTGCCGTTCCTGCCGCTTGATCAGCTCACCCGCCAACCCCAAGCCGCAGCTCCGGCTCGCTGAGGAGACACTGACATGAAGAACGGTCTTTTCGGCGCCGCGCTCGTTGTGTTGGGCGCTGTCGCGTTCCTGATCTACAACGCCATCTTCTTTATTTACCCCACCCAGCAGGCACTCGTGCTGCAGTTCGGCTCCGTGCAGAAGGCGCTGCGCGATCCGGGCATGTACTTCAAGATCCCGTTCATCCAGAACGTGGAGTTGATTGAGCGCCGCATCCTCGATCTCGACCTCAATCCGCAGGAAGTGATCGCGGCGGACCAGAAGCGCTTGGTGGTCGACGCGTTCGCCCGCTATCGCATCATCGATCCGGTTCGCTTCTATCAGTCGGTGCGCACCACGCAGGGCGCGAACCAGCGTCTGTCGACCTTCTTGCAGTCGAACCTGCGTCAGGTCGTCGCTGAATCGAGCTTCTCGGCTGTCGTGAAGGATAGCCGCGCGGCGCTGATGGAGAAGATCAAGGCTCAAGTGAGCCGCTCAGCGTCGGAACTGGGCGTGGAGATCGTCGACGTGCGCATCCGTCGCGCCGACCTGCCGCAGGCAAACTCGGAAGCGGTGTTCCGCCGCATGCAGACCGAGCGTCAGCGGGAAGCGACCGAACTGCGCGCTCAAGGTGAAGAGGCCTCGCGCCGCATCCGCGCCCGCGCGGAACGCGATCGCGAAGTGATCCTCGCCGAGGCAACCCGCGATTCGGAAGTGCTGCGCGGTACGGGTGACGGCGAGCGCAACGCCATCTTCAACGATGCGTTCGGCCGCGATCCGGAGTTCTTCTCGTTCTACCGCACCATGCAAGCGTATGAGGCTGGTTTGAAGTCGAGTGACACGCGCATGGTGCTGTCGCCGAACTCCGACTTCTTCCGCTTCTTCGGTGCGCCGAACGGGCGTCCGGTGACCCCGGTTCCCGCGCCGCAATGAGCGAATTGATCACGGCCCTCGGTCTCGTCCTCGTGATCGAGGGCCTGCTTTATGCCCTCGCGCCGCGCGCGGCGAAGGGTTTTCTTCTCCAAGTGCTGGAAACGCCGACCGAAACCTTGCGTCTCATCGGCATTGGTGCGCTCGCCGCCGGCGTGGTGGTTGTGTGGCTCGCCAAGACATTTGGGTAAATGACGGGCAGGCATTGGGTCGAACACCCGATGCCTGCTTCGCTTTCTAAGGCCTGCTTCGCTTTTCAAGCCATTTTCAGAACGACGCGGCCTTGGATTTCGCCCGCGCGCATCTCGTCAAACACCGTGTTGATCTTCGCCAACGGCTCAAAGCGGTACTGGCTTTTCACCTTGCCTTCGCCGGCGAACTCCAAGGCCTCGGCGAGGTCCGCGCGCGTGCCCACGATCGAGCCGCGAATGGTGATGCGCTTCAAGACCGTGTCGAAGATGGGGATCGCGAACAGGCCCGGCGGTAGGCCGACGAGCGACATGGTGCCCTTCGAACGCATCATGTTGAAAGCTTGTTCGAACGCCTTTGGCGACACCGCCGTAACGAGGACGCCATGGACACCCTCGACCATGCGCTGGGCAAACGCACCGGGGTCGTCCTCTCGCGCGTTGACGGTGAGATCAGCGCCGGACGCGCGCGCGAGCGCCAGCTTGTCCTCGGCGATGTCAACGGCGAGCACGTGGAGCCCCATGGCCTTGGCGTATTGCACCGCCATATGGCCCAGGCCGCCAATGCCGGAAATCGCGACCCATTCGCCCGGCCGGGTGTCGGTCTCCTTCAAGCCCTTATAGACCGTGACGCCCGCGCACAGGATGGGCGCGGCATTGCCAAACTCCAATGTGTCGGGCAGCCGGCCGACATAGGCCGGGTCGGCGCGGACATATTCGGCAAAGCCGCCATCCACCGAGTAACCGGTGTTTTTCTGGCTCTTGCACAAGGTTTCCCAACCGGTCGAGCAATAGCGGCAGGCGTGGCAGGCGGTGTGCAGCCACGGCACGCCCACGCGGTCGCCCTCCTTGATGCCCTTCACGTGGCGGCCGACGGCGGCGACCACGCCGACGCCCTCATGGCCGGGAATGAATGGCGGCGTCGGCTTGACGGGCCAGTCGCCATTGGCGGCGTGGAGATCGGTGTGGCAAACGCCTGAGGCGAACACCTTGACGAGGACGTCCTCGGCCGAAATCTCTGGGACCGGCACCTCTTCCAGGCTCAGCGGTTGACCGAACGCACGGACGACGGCGGCCTGCATGGTCTTGGACATGGCAGTCTCCTGATGTGGTCTGTGATCAGCCTTTCCAGTCGACATGATAGTGGGGTGATAAATCGACCCCGGTTTCGCGCCATTGGGGCGAGCGCGAGTGAGGAGACTTGCGTGGCCCCATCACGGCATCGTCCAATGGGAGATCACCGTATGAGGCGTTCATGTTCACCGGATTCGGCTCTAAGGCGCTGCCCTTCTTGCGCGCGCTGGATTTCCATCAGTCGCGAGAGTGGTACGCGGACAACAAAGCGCTGTTTGAAAGCGAGCTGCGCCAGCCGCTGGTTGCTTTGGTCGACACCTTGACCGAGCGGTGCGCGGCTGAGGGTCTGCCGTTTCGAGGCGCGGGCAAGGCGTCCACCTATCGCATCTACCGCGACATTCGCTTTTCCAAGGACAAGCGGCCGTTCAATCGGCATGTCTCCGCACTGCTGACCCCGTCGGGCACCAAGGACGAGGCGCAGTGCGTGCTTTATGTGCGAATCGGTCTTGATGGGCTGTTGTGCGCGACCGGGTGGTATCAGCCCTCTGCCGAGCGGCTTTTGCTGTTCCGGCGGTCGATCGTTGATCGCCCGGATCGCTATCGCGCGGTGGTGGCGAGCCTTGAGGCAAAGGGTCTGGCGTTTGGCGAGACCCATGCGCTCAAGCGCATGCCCGCCGGCTTTGAAGCCGTCACGGAGCCGGATATGCGCGACGCCTTGCGCTTCCGCACCTTCGCGGTTGTCAAACCGCTTGAGGAAGCGCGGATCACGACACCCGGACTCGTCGACGACATTGTGGCGCTTGCGTCCGACACCACGCCGTTCCGCGCGTGGGGGGAGTGGGTGTTGACGGGGATTGAAACACCACTTGCCTGACGTACAAAAATGTCCGATTTTAGTGGCCGTGGGGGCGGGATTGAATCGAGATCAGCTCATACACGAACTCAGACACTATGCGCGCAAAACCGTCTCTTCTTCGAAGTCGATGAAGGCCGTGGCAAAGGATCGCACTACATCGTGACGTTGGGATCCTTGAAGACAACCGTGCAATCCGACGTCAGCCCTGCCATCGCACGCCGCATTTGAAAGCAGTTAGGTGTTGAGCCTTCGGACTAGGCACGTTTTAAAGGAGATTTGAATCCATGGCTTGGGATTTCCCTGTCGACATAGACTTTGGTGGTGAGCTTTACACGGCAACTGTTGCTGACTTGCCCGAGGTCGCGACTTACGCTTCAACGAGGGCACAGGTTACCGAACACGTGGCTGATGCGATTGACAGTGTTGTGCGGCATCGGTTGCGCAAGGGGCTAGACGTGCCTCGACCAAGGCCCGCTGATCGCAGTCAGGTCGTTGTGACGCTTTCACCAACTCTGGTTGCCAAGATTGCACTCAACGCGGCCTGGCGTCGGGCGGGTTTGACCAAGTCAGAATTGGCATCGCGTCTTGGTGTCACGGAGGCGGTGGCACGTCGTCTTTTGGATCCCGATCATGAGAACCGTTTGTCGGCGCTTGTGGCCGCGGCACAAGCGCTTGGCTGTCGGCTCGTCGTTGATGTTGAGCCGGCGCAATAACGAATGGCCTGCGTCATAAATCCCGTCATCTCTTTGTCGCAGGCTCTTGCAAATTGTCATCAACCCGTCGCATGTCCAAGGCAAGGGGGAAGCGGCGCAGGAGCCGCTTTTTGGGGGGCGCGATGAACGAGATGGAAAGCGTCAAGTCGGGCGTGAGGTTCTCTTATTCGTCACCTGACCAGCCCAAGATGAAGCAGGTGATCATCCGCGCCATCGAGCTTCTGGGCGGCCAGCCGCGACTGAAGCGGATGTATGACACCCATCGTCATCATTTGGGTCCGGGTGAAACCTTCTTTGACGCCGCGGTGCGCCAGCTCAAGCTCGATATCCGCTACGACCAGGACAATCTCGATCTGGTGCCGCGCGAAGGTCCGGTTCTGTTCGTGGCAAACCATCCCTATGGCGTGCTTGATGGCGTGGTGCTCACGTGGCTGGCCATGAAGGCGCGGCGCGACGTGCGGGTGCTGGCCAATTCGGTG
>CALSBD010000149.1:0-7373 GCA_943373055.1 Rhizobium sp. Q54 | reverse complement strand
TTCTTTGAGCCGGTGATTGGAATGAATATATTGAGATGACCAATGATAATACGGCCTCATGTGGTCAAGCTCTACATCTTTCTCTATAGCCGCAAAATCAGTGTGCGATTTTAGTATTTTTGGCCACTCGCCATCTCGGTTTTTCCGATTTGGTTCGCCTAGTATTTGTTTAGCCAGATCAACATTGCGCCTCAAATAATCAATTTCATCTTCTGTAAATTTTGGCTCTGGTATCAAACCAGAATACTCATTAATCTGTTCCGCAAATTTTAACATAGAAAAATTGTGACTCAGAAGATATCTCTGTGCGATTTCTTCTCCATGTTTCTCTATATATAGTGCCGTAACAGCTAATTCATGTAGTGATCGCCATCTAGTTAGCGCGCCATCGGCAAAACCACCCCTCATTAAGCACAGTATCTCTCGTGAAATTAGTAAGGATTTTGGATATATATGATTTAAAGCAATTATTATTTTACTTGATGAAATTGATTCATCATCTTTAATATTATGAGAGTGGGACTGCCCAATCTCAGTAGCTATTTCAATCAGCAACTCGAGTCGGTCAAAGGCAGGTTTCCAGCGATTAAACAACCGCTTATCGAATGCGTCATTATATTTTCTAACGCCCTTTAATTCCTTCTTTGATTTTTTGAAATGCTGGAATTGTTTCTTTATAAAATCATCTTTGAATTTATTAAAAATATCGTTCATCAATTCGGCTTTCATGCTGTCTGACGACTCTGCAAAATTAGGTATTTCAAGCGCTATAGAGTATAAGTATTCTTCTATGGCTGTTAATGACATGGGCTCCATTGTGTCCACTCTCTCTTTATTGGCGATTTTTTTCCTGTCATTCAGATAGTGAAATCGTACCATATATAGTTTTGTGCATAAATGGTAAGTGTCTTACTTAACGCTTCGCGTACTAAGATGGTATTCGCCTGACAGGAGCCGCAGACTGGGCGGGTTTTAGGTGACTTTGAGTTTGGTGGATAACGTCGGGTTGGTTACCTCCGTTTTTGGGCCTTTCGGGAGCCCTTGGGTGAAGGCCTGAAGGGGCATCCGGTCGTTCATGCCGCGCGCTTTATTTCAGCAGCGAGTCGTTTCGCTGAGCAGGTCATTGATGTGCTCGGCATCCACCGCGGTTGGCATGCCAAACGACCTCATGGCACCCCCCTCCCTCCGTCTCCCTTCCCCTCTCTCCCCATCCCCTGTAAAACCCACCCCCATCTCAGTGTCTCTCGGGGGAGAGGTCCCATGCCGCTTGATAGCTTGCCGCCCTATACGCACGCGCCGTTGTTTCCGCTCGGCAAGGACACCACACCCTATCGCAAGCTGACGGCGGAGGGGGTGTCGGTCGAGGTGATCAAGGGCCAGGAAGTCCTCGTCGTCAGCCGGGAGGCGATCCGGGTGCTGGCGGAGGCGGCGATGATTGATATCAATCATTTGTTGCGCCCCGGCCACCTCCAGCAGCTCGCCCACATCCTGGAGGATCCCGAGGCGACCGATAATGATCGCTTCGTCGCCTACGACCTCATGAAGAACGCCAATATCGCGGCGGGCGGCGTGTTGCCCATGTGCCAGGATACCGGCACGGCGATCGTGATGGGCAAGAAGGGGCGCCTCGTGTGGACCGACGGCGATGATGAAAGCGCGATCGGTGAAGGCATTCGCGACGCCTATTTCAAGCGCAACCTGCGCTACTCGCAGCTGGCGCCGATCTCCATGTTCGAGGAGAAGAACACCAAGACCAATTTGCCCGCCCAGATCGAGCTCTACGCCGAGGGTGAGGACGCCTATAAGTTCCAATTCATCGCCAAGGGCGGTGGCTCGGCCAATAAGACGTTCCTGTTCCAGGGCACGCCGTCGATGCTGACCGAGGACCGGCTGATGAAGTTCATCGCCGAGAAAATCCTCACGCTGGGCACCGCCGCGTGCCCGCCCTATCACTTGGCGGTGGTGATTGGCGGTTTGTCGGCCGAGCAGACCTTGAAAACGGTCAAGCTCGCCTCCACGCGCTATCTCGACGGCCTGCCCACGCAAGGTTCCGAGCTTGGCCACGCCTTCCGCGATCTGGAGATGGAAGCCAAGATCCACAAGCTCACCCAGGCGACCGGCGTGGGCGCGCAGTTCGGCGGCAAGTATTTCTGCCACGATGTCCGCGTCATCCGCCTGCCGCGCCACGGCGCGTCGCTGCCCATTGGCCTGGGTGTGTCGTGCTCGGCGGACCGCCAGGCGCTTGGCAAGATCACCAAGGACGGCGTGTTCCTGGAGCAGTTGGAGGCGAACCCCGCCCGCTTCCTGCCCGAGATCGACGAGACGAAGCTGGGCGGCGAGGTGGTCAAGATCGACCTCAACCGGCCAATGTCGGAGATCCTGGGCACGCTGACGCGCTATCCCATCAAGACCCGGCTGTCGCTGTCGGGCCCCATGATCGTGGCGCGCGACCTCGCCCACGCCAAGATCCGCGAACGGCTCGACAAGGGCGAGCCGATGCCGGCCTATTTCAAGGATCACCCGGTCTATTATGCCGGCCCGGCCAAGACGCCCGATGGCATGGCGTCCGGCTCGTTCGGCCCGACCACGGCGGGGCGGATGGATAGCTATGTCGATCAGTTCCAGGCCGCCGGTGGCTCCATGGTGATGCTTGCCAAGGGCAACCGGTCGCGCGAGGTGCGCGAGGCCTGCCAGAAGCATGGTGGCTTTTATCTCGGCTCCATCGGCGGCCCCGCCGCCCGCCTCGCGCAAGACTGCATCAAGAAGGTCGAGGTGCTCGAATACCCCGAGCTCGGCATGGAAGCGATCTGGAAGATCGAGGTCGAAGACTTCCCCGCCTTCATCGTCATCGACGACAAGGGCAACGACTTCTTCAAGGAGTTGCACCTGGGCTGATCGATCGACGTTGAGAGCGCCAATCGAGGTGCTTTGCGCCAAAGGGGGCAGGGCCGGCGCAAAACCGGCCCTTGGCCGCCCAGTGTGGGGATAAGTTCGTTCACTCCCCCTCACGGAGGCTTCCCATGATCGCTCGTCGTGCGCTTCTCGCTCTTGCCGCCCTTGCCACGCTCGCCACCGCGGGGGCCGCTACCGCGCCTGCCCAGGCGGGTGATTTTTGCACCGGCACGGTGCGCGGTTTGTCGCGGGTCTACGATCCCTCCACCGGCTCCGGCTTCCTCGCCGTGCGCGCCGGCCCCACCCAGAGCGCCACCCAGATCGGCGAGCTGTTCAACGGCAACCGCGTCGAGGTGATTGATCGCCGCGGCAATTGGTATCTCGTCAACGCCCGCGGCATCGGCCAGGGCTGGGCGAGCGTGCGGTGGCTGCGCAACAATTGCGGCTGGTGACCGGTCGCGGTAAACCTAGGGCATGACGAACCGCCTCGCTCTTGCCCTCGCGCAACTCAACCCCACGGTCGGCGACATTGCCGGCAACCTCGCCAAGGCGCGTGCCGCCCGGGCCGAGGCGGCCGCGCGCGGCGCCGACCTCATCTTGTTCACCGAGCTGTTCCTGTCGGGCTATCCGCCCGAGGATCTCGTGTTGAAGCGCGCGTTTCAGGATGCCTGCCGCGCCGCGCTTGATGACTTGGCCCGCGATACCGCCGATGGCGGCCCCGCCGTGTTGATGGGTGTGCCATGGCGCGAGCCGGCTGGTACGTTGCACAATGCGGTCGCGCTTTTGGACGCCGGCGAGATCAAGGCCGTGCGGCTGAAGGTCGATTTGCCCAATTACGGCGTGTTTGACGAAAAGCGCGTGTTTGTCGCCGGCCCCATGCCCGGCCCGATTGCGTTTCGCGGCTTCCGGTTGGGCGTGCCGATCTGCGAAGACATCTGGGGCCCCGATATCGTCGAGTGCCTGTCGGAGACGGGTGCCGAGATCCTCTTGGTGCCCAACGGCTCGCCGTTTTGGCGCGACAAGCCGGATACGCGCTTACAGGTCGCCATGGCCCGCGTGGTCGAAAGCGGCCTGCCGCTGGTTTATCTCAACCAGGTCGGCGGTCAGGACGAGTTCCTCGCCGACGGCGCGTCGTTCGCCATTGAGGCCAACCACACGCTCGCGTTCCAGCTGCCGCAGTTTGTCGAGGCGATCCGCCTGGTCACCTATCGGCGCGGCGCCGACGGCACGCTCACCTGCGCCGATGGCGTGGTGGAGGCGTTGCCCGATGATTTGGAGGCCGACTGGCGCGCCTGTGTGTTGGGCCTGCGCGACTATGTGGAGAAGAACCGCTTCCCCGGTGTGGTGCTCGGCTTGTCGGGCGGCATTGATTCGGCCGTGGTCGCTGCCATGTGCGTCGATGCGCTCGGCCCCGCCCGCGTGCACTGCGTGATGATGCCCTATCGCTACACTGCATCCATCTCGCTGGAGGATGCCGAGGCCTGCGCCAAGGCGCTCGGCGTGCGTTATGACGTGGTGCCCATTGAGCCGGTGGTCGCCGGCTTTGAGGCCGCGCTCGCCCCGCTGTTTGCCGGCCGCCAGCCCGATATCACCGAAGAGAACCTGCAGTCGCGCGCCCGCGGCACGATTTTGATGTCGATCTCCAACAAGTTCGGGCCCATGGTGGTCACCACGGGCAACAAGTCGGAGATGTCGGTTGGCTATGCCACGCTCTATGGCGACATGAATGGCGGCTTCAACCCGATTAAGGATCTCTACAAGACCCGCGTGTTCGAGCTCGCTCGCTGGCGCAATCAGATCCACCCCGACGGCCTGCTGGGTCCGGCCGGCGAGGTGATCCCCAACCGCATCATCGTGCGCCCGCCCTCGGCCGAGTTGCGGCCCGATCAGACCGACCAGGATTCGCTGCCGCCCTATGACATGCTTGACGCGATCCTGGAGCGGCTTGTGGAAGGCGAGCGGTCGATCGCTGAGATCGTGGCGGAGGGCTATCCGCTTGATGTCGTCAAGAAGGTCGAGCGGCTCTTGTACATCGCCGAGTACAAACGCCGTCAGGCCGCGCCGGGCGTCAAGATCACCGTGAAAAACTTCGGCCGTGACCGTCGCTATCCGATCGTCAACCGCTTCCGCGACGACGGCCTGCCCCGCCCGGCGTCCACCTTATCGGCCCCCGTCCAGATGAAGCCGGCGACCGACGTGGTGGATTTTTGACAGCGCAAAGGCGCGGGTGGGCCGGGGAGGTCAGCCGCGGCTGATCGTGGCGACCGCGTCCCACAGCTCATCATAGTGGTCGATGACCACGGTGGGGCCGAGGTCGCGCACCGGCACCGGGGTGTAGCCGAAGCTCACGCCGACCGAGGGCACGCCGGCATGGCGGGCAACATCAATATCGGCGGCGCTGTCGCCAATCATGATGGCGCGGCCGGGGTCGCCACCGGCCTTGGCGATGGTGCCCAACAGATGGTCGGCATGCGGCTTCTTGACGGGAAAGTGGTCGCCACCGCACACCGCGTCGAAGCGGGGGCTCAGCTCCAGGCGCTCCAGCATCAGCTCGGCCATCGCCTGGGTCTTGTTGGTGCACACCGCGAAGCGCCAGCCGGCATCGGCAAACCGCGCCAGCGCCGCCTCAAGCCCAGGGAACGGGCGGCTGACATCCACCATGTGCTCGCGATAATGCTCAATATAGACCGCGTAGAGCGCGTCGACCCGCGCGGCTGCCACGTCCGGATCCCGCGCCCTCAGAGCGGCGTCAAGCAGCGGACGGATCCCCGCACCCACCAGATGCCGCGCCTTGGGCGCCTCGACACTTTGTAGCCCTTCTGCCTCCAGCACGATGTTGAGCGTGGCGATCAGGTCATGGGCGGTGTCGACCAGTGTACCGTCGAGATCAAACACAAGCAGCGGTGCGGGCATTCGGCGTCCATTTTAATGAGGGCCCTCGCGCACCGGTCCGTCTCTCCACAGGGGAGGGGATAGCGAGCCGGCGAGCGCGTGAATCGACCAGGGGTCACAGCCCGTCTTCTCCCACGGCCCGCCCCGCCACGCACGTCAATTCCGGGCGACGGCATGGGGGAATGGTTTGTGGGCGGGTTGAGGTGCTGAAGAGGCGCTTCAGTAGACCGCGCCGTCCACGATCGCATCGCGCAAGACAATATCTCCCTTCTCCCCTCGCGGGAGAAGGTGTCGCGCAGCGACGGATGAGGGGGCGCAAGTCAAAGCATCTGTGAAAGTATTCACATAAAAAATGTTACCCTCATCCGCCCCTTCGGGGCACCTTGTCCCGCAGGGGGAGAAGGGAAGGAGTGCATCTGTAAGGACAGCTGTGACGAGCAGTGAAGTAACTCAACTTGCTTGGTCTTACGTGTGACACCAGCTCATACGGCCATTCAGGTTAATCGCCTGATCGCACGCCGATACCAATCGCCTCCTCACCCCCCCGTCACGCTCATATGCCGGCCCACGGCGGGGGCATGGCGGGTGCGGTCGATGATGAAGTCGTGGCCTTTGGGCTTGCGGCTGATGGCGTCGTCGATGGCTTGAAAGAGCCGCTCGTCGGACTCCGACGCGCGCAGCACGGACCTCAGATCCGCCGCATCGTCCTGACCGAGGCACATATAGAGCGTGCCGGTGCAGGTGAGCCGCACGCGGTTGCAGCTTTCGCAGAAATTATGGGTGAGCGGCGTGATGAAGCCGAGCCGGCCACCGGTTTCGACCACGTCGAAATAGCGCGCCGGGCCGCCGGTCGCGTGGGTCGATGCGGTCAGCGTAAAGCGCTCCATCAGGCGGGCGCGCACCACCGACAGCGGCAAATACTGGTCGGTGCGGTCGCCGGTGATGTCGCCGAGCGGCATGGTCTCGATCAAGGTGAAATCGAGCCCCCGCCCGTGCGCCCACGTGAGCATGTCGGCGATCTCGAACTCGTTGCCCGCTTCACCTTTCAGCGCGACCGCGTTGATCTTGACCGACAGGCCAGCCGCCTGCGCGGCATCGATACCGGCCATCACCTTATCGAGATCGCCCCAGCGGGTGATGGCGCGAAACTTCGGCCCGTCGAGGGTGTCGAGCGACACATTGATGCGCTTGACGCCGCAGTCGGCGAGCTCAGCGGCATAGCGGGCGAGCTGGCTGCCATTGGTGGTTAAGGTGAGTTCGTCGAGCGTGCCCGTTGAGAGATGGCGCGACAGTGAGCGCACCAAGGTCATGATGTCCTTGCGCACCAGCGGCTCGCCGCCGGTGAGCCGCAGGCGCCGCACGCCGCGGGAGATGAACGCCGAGCACAGCCGGTCGAGCTCCTCTAGCGACAACACGTCCTTCTTGGGCAGGAACGTCATGTCCTCCGACATGCAATAGACACAGCGAAAATCGCACCGGTCCGTCACCGACACCCGCAAATAGGTCACGGTGCGGCCAAACGGGTCGATCATGGGTGCGCCCGCGCTGGCGCGGTCAAAGGCGGTGCTGGTGAGTGTCATCACATAAGT
>CALSBD010000148.1:0-7394 GCA_943373055.1 Rhizobium sp. Q54 | reverse complement strand
CCGTCGAACCTCGGGAGAGCGTGCCGCGTGAAGACCATCCGGCTCCTGCCCATCGTCGTCGTCGTCGCCGGCGCGCTGTTGGCCTTGAAGGTTGTCGAACTCGCCACCAAGGGCGGTCCGACGGCCTTCGACGGTCAGCTGCGCACCGCGGCGCGCGAGGCGTTGGATTGGTGGCCGGAAGACACCACCCAAGCATCAGCGAACGAGCTGGGCGTTGATCCCATCGTGACCGGTTCGGCTGACACGCCCAAGCCGCCCGAGGGAGGTGCCGCTCCGGCCGCGTCGGCAGCCCCGGCGGCGGCGGGCAATGCCGACCCCAACACCTCGCGTTCGGAAGAGCTGTTGAAGCAGCGGCTTGGCGAGCGGCGCAATCAGATCGAATCGCGCGAGCAGGAACTCAAGCTGCGCGAGCAGCTGTTGAAGGCGGCCGAAGGGCGCATTGAGCAGCGGGTCAATGAGCTCAAGGGCTTGGAAAACCGCATCGGCACCGCCGCGACCCAGCGAGATCAAGACCGCAAGCGACAGCTGGGCGATCTCGTCAAGATGTACGAGGCCATGCGCGCCAAGGACGCCGCGCGGGTGTTCGACCGCTTGGCGCCGGATCTGCTCGTCGAGCTTGCCGCCCAAATGAACCCGCGCAAGCTCGGCGATATCGTGGCGCGCATGTCGCCCGAACAGGCCGAAAAGCTCACCATCGAGCTGGCCGCGCGCGCCGCACTTGATAGCGCCCCGTCCGCCACCCCGACATCGTCGCCCGCCTCACCGGCCGAGCTGCCCAAAATCGAAGGCCGACCGACGACCAATTGAGGTCGATCCCTCAAGGCTGACCGCCGACCTGTGAAAAGGCCGTGCGAGTCGCCCCGCACGGCCTGTCCGATGAATGGATGTCGCCAATCACCCCCGAGGGGCGCGGACCTCAATCGTCCCGGTAGACCTTCTCGCGGCGCTCGTGACGCTCCTGGGCCTCGATCGACAAGGTGGCGATCGGGCGGGCGTCGAGCCGCTTCAGGCTGATGGGATCGCCGGTCTCCTCGCAATAGCCGTAAGAGCCATCTTCGATCCGCTTGATGGCGGCGTCGATCTTGGCGATCAGCTTGCGCTGCCGGTCCCGCGCGCGCAGCTCAATGGCGCGGTCGGTCTCCGACGTGGCGCGATCGGCCAGATCGGGATGGTTGGTGTTCTCCTCGGCGAGGTGAGCCAAGGTCTCGCGCGATTCGCGGAGGATTTCCTCTTTCCACGCGACCAGTTTCCGGCGGAAATACTCCCGCTGGCGGTCGTTCATGAACGGTTCCGTCTCGGACGGGCGGTAGTCCGCATCCAACTCGGCAACTGACATGTCGGTCCCCTTCATCAAGCTCGTGGCGGCTGATGGAGCGCGGTTCATATACACATCCCCTGCCACCGATACAACGCCATGCATCAGGACAAATGTGGACACGCCTCGTAGTTCGCTGTACGTGACACATTGACCCAGAGGAAGGTCGTCAGGTCCGCCGACCACTCGTCAGGGTCGACGCTGCCCTCATGCAGGGAAACGGCCCAACTTGGCCAATTCCACGCGCGCCCTCAGGTCGATGTCGTCCAGCACGCTTTCGAGTTTGTCGTCTCCCGTAGGCAGTCTTGACGACAGCACGGTGACAAGGGAATCAAGCTCGGCCTCGGGCAGCTGCCCCGATAGCAGTGCGATTTTGAGCCCCTCCAAGCGATCCAACAGATCATGGCCCCGCTTGACCGCGCGGGCGCGCCGCTCACGTGGGTCTTCAAACTCCTGGAGAGCGAGCATGGCGCCCAGTGCGCCGATCGTTGACGCGGCTGCCGGTGCCGGGGTGCTGGCGGCACGCCCGGGCGCCTGTCCGCCCAAATCCAGCGAGAAAGCACGGCCCGAGCCGTCGGCGCGCCGGGTGGTTCCCGTGTTCGACAGGGGTTGATTGCGTCCGGGTGCATCAATGCGCATGGCGCTCTCCGCGTCTGCCGCTCAAAGGTCCCGCATCCCCGAGGGAGGAGCGTGGCATGTTTTGCGCGTTGTGGATCGCTGACCGGCAGAATTCGACCCTCATGGTAAACGCTTGGTTAACGGCCCGGCAAAAGCTGCCGGTCAAACCCACGGTGGGGGCGATCAGCGTTTTGATCTGTCCTTAGAAAATGAAATATATCATGGGCTTATAAGGTGGTGAGCGAGTGGCTCGATTGGCACGGGGTTCGCAAGACATCGGTTGAGATTTGGGGAGATCTCTGACCGTGATTCATTCGCTCTGGCGGGCCATGTGTCCGCAACGCCTCTTCAGCCTGGTGGTCGCCGTCGTGACGGCGGCTATTGCCATGGCGCCCGTGGAAAGCGAGGCCCGCGCGGCCTCGCGGATCAAGGACCTCGCGTCGGTCGAGGGGATCCGAGAGAACCAACTCATTGGCTACGGCCTGGTGGTGGGTCTCAACGGAACGGGCGACAGCCTCAACAATGCGCCGTTCACGCGCCAATCGTTGCAGGCCATGTTGGAGCGGCTGGGCGTGAACACCCGCGGCATCAATATGCGCACCGCCAACATCGCCGCGGTGATGGTGACCGCCAACTTGCCCCCGTTCGCCACCCAAGGCACCCGGGTCGACGTGACGGTGTCGGCGCTCGCCGATGCCAAGTCGTTACAGGGCGGCCAACTGCTCGTGACGCCGCTGTTGGGCGCGGACGGTGAGGTGTATGCCATCGCGCAAGGTCCGCTGGCGGTCGGCGGTTTCTCGGCGCGCGGCGACGCGGCGTCCATCACGCGCGGCGTGCCGACCACGGGCCGCATCTCCAACGGCGCGCTGGTCGAACGCGAGATCGACTTCCGGCTCGCCGCCATGGGCTCGGTCAGGCTGTCGCTGCGCAATCCGGATCTGACCACCGCGCGTCGCATCGCGCTCGCCGTCAATGACCTGATCGGCGGGCCGATCGCCGAGCCGCTGGATCCGGCCACCGTGCGGCTGACCATGCCGGCAAACTTCAACGGCAACATCGTCGACCTGTTGACCGACGTCGAACAGCTCATCATCGAGCCCGACCTGCCGGCCAAAGTGGTGATTGATGAGGCAACCGGCATCATCGTGATGGGCCAGGACGTGCGTGTCTCCACCGTCGCGATCGCACAAGGCAACTTGACGATCACCGTGACCGAGCTTCCCCAAGTCAGCCAACCCGCCCCCTTTAGCGATGGACAAACCGTGGTGACGCCGCAGACCGAGGTGACGGTCAATGACGACACCGAAAAGAAAATGGCCATCGTGCGCAACGGCATCAGCCTGCGGGAGCTCGTCGACGCGCTCAATGCGCTCGGCGTGGGGCCGCGCGATCTCATCTCGATCTTGCAGGCGATCAAGGCGGCAGGCGCCTTGCAGGCTGAAATCGAGGTGATGTGATGACGGCGCTGATGCCCAGCCTCAGTGGTGCGACGCCTGCGCTTGCCAAGCGGACGCCGCCTCCTGGCCTTGATGCCGCCACGGTGCAGCGGCTTGATCCCAAGGGTGCCTTGCGAGCCAAGGCCGAGGAGTTCGAGCAGGTCTATCTCAACACCATGATGTCGCAGATGTTCGCCGGCGTTGGCAGCGATCCGCTGACCGGCGGCGGCCACGCCGAAGAGCAGTGGCGCTCGCTGCAGATTGACCAGTATGCCGGCCTTGTCACCAAGGCGGGCGGTCTGGGCGTGTCGGACGCCGTCTATGGCGAAATGCTGCGCCTGCAGGAGGCCCGCACCCGATGAGACCACCGGTCGCCCTGCCGTTCCAAGTCATCGCCTCGCCCGAGGAGGCCTCTGCCCTGTGTGATCGCCTGGAGGCCTCCATGGAGGAGCTCCTCGCCATGATCAGCCGCGAGACCGAGCTCGTGCGCAAAGGCCAGCTTGTCGCAGCGGGTGAATTGCAGCCGGCGAAGGCGGAACTCGTCGCTAACTACGTCAAGGACGTGCAGCGGGTGAAGGACCACTCTGTCGTCATCGGCCACATGGCCGGTGAGCGGGCGGAGCGCATGAAGAAGCGCCACGCGGAGTTTCGCGCGCTGTTGCAGATCAATATGGCGGTGCTTGCCACCGCACGCGAGGTCGCCGAGGACCTCATGCGCTCGGTCGCCCGGGAAGCCGGTGAGCGCCAACGCCCGCAAACCTATGCCCCGCCCGGCTATCGCGCGCCCGGCCCCGCGCCCACGGTGCGCGGCATCGCGGTTGACCGCAAGACGTGAGGGGTTGGCCCTTGGCACTTGTGTCGCGTTTGTGACTTGCGACGGCTTCATTTAGCCGCACACTCACGGAGAAACCCGGAGGTGCGGTCATGCGGCAATCGGTGATGCGAGGGATTTCGGCGGCGGTCCTGGGGCTCTCGCTGATTGGCGCGACGACGACGCGGGCGGAAACGGTGGTCGACCTCGAATTGGTGCTGGCCGTCGATATCTCCGGCTCCATGGACAGCGACGAGCAAGAGCTGCAACGAGCCGGCTATGTGGCCGCGCTGCGCCACCCTGATGTGGCCAAGGCGGTAAGCGAAGGGGCGCACGGGAGCATCGCGATCACTTATTTTGAGTGGGCGGGTCCGGATGCCTACCGGGTCGCGGTGCCGTGGACGATGGTCGATGGGCCGGCCGCCTTCGCGGCGTTCGCCGATCGGGTCGCCGCGGCGCCCATCAACCGCATGCGCGGGACGTCGATTTCCAACGCCTTGATGGTCTCGCACGCGCTGTTCAAGGACAATGCGTTTGCCGGCGAACGGCTGGTGGTCGATGTGTCGGGCGATGGGCCCAACAATATGGGCCTGCCAGTGTTGGTGGCGCGCGATCAGTTGGTCGCCGATGGCATCGTCATCAACGGCCTGCCGATCATGCTCAAGCAAGGCGGCGGCGGGTTTGGTTCCATCCACGATCTTGATGTCTACTACCGCGACTGTGTCATTGGTGGGGTCGGGGCATTCACGGTGCCCGTGCGCGAGCGCGGCCAGCTTGCCGAGGCCATACGACGCAAGCTCGTCTTGGAGATCGCCGGCCTCACGCCCGCTCCTGAGGCGCGCGTGTTCCGTGCCAGCACGACCGACTGCCTTATTGGCGAGCGCCAGCGGCGCAATTGGATGGATCCGTGATCGACGCGTCCGTCGCCGTCTCACATGGGCACAGCGGCCGGTCTGGATAAAGGCGTCGCCGTGCGGCATTGGAGAGCGCGCCCGCAATCAGCATCAGCGCGACCATGAACACGCCATAAAGGATGGGTGTGGTGCCCAGCCATTGGCCGCGCGCGACCACGGTGAACGCGGTCACGGCCAACACGAACGGCAATCCAATCACGAGGATGCGCATGGCGCGGTCTCCTAAGGGCAAGCACGCGCTTGCTCATATCATATTATTTGCATGGGTTGGGCAAAAGAAGCGCGACCGCGCGGTTTCCCCGCGTTCGACAGGTCGTTCAAGCTGTGCTAGGCGGACGCCATGAACAGTGATGTGGTGCGTGGCGTGAAAAACCTGTCGTCCTGGCGTTTCGTCCCTAAGCTTGGTCTTGTCTGCGCGGCCCTGCTGCTGGCTGGTTGCGCGGGTGGTCCTGGCGACTTGGGCGGCGGCCCCCAGGCCGTGCCGACCGATACGTTCACCGGGTCGGAGACCAACATTTCGTCGCTGACGGCGGTGATCGCGGCGAGCCCACGCGACCCGGTCGCCTACAACATGCGCGGCACGGCGAACGCCAAGGCGGGCCGCCTCGCGGCCGCGCTGGCTGACTTCAACCAGGCGATCCAGATCGACCCCCAGTTCGTGCAAGCCTATGCCAATCGCGCGCTGATACACCGTCAAATGGGCAAGACCGACCTTGCGCTTGCCGACTATAGCCGCGCCATCCAGATCGATGGCAGCTATGATCTGGCGTATTTGGGTCGGGGCAATGTCTATCGGCAGATCGGCAATATTTCGGCAGCGATCGACGACTACACGGTTGCCATCCGCCTCGCCCCGCTCAATGCCGCCCCATACCACAATCGTGGTCTGATTTATCAGGCGCAGGGGAATCATCAGTTCGCGCTGGAAGATTTCACTGTGGCCATTGAAAAGGACGCCTCGCAGCCCGAGCCGTTCGTGGGCCGTGGCACCAGCTATTTGTCGATTAATGATCCGCGCAATGCGCTGGAAGATTTCGACATCGCGCTCAAGCTCAATAATCGCTACGCCGACGCCTGGGCCAAACGCGGTCTGGCGCTTGAGCAGCTCGGCAAGCCCGAGGACGCGCGCAAATCCTATCAAACCGCCTTCCGCCTTGACCCCCGCCTCACCGCCGCCCGCGACGGCGCGGTCCGCCTGGGCGCGACCTTGGTGGATTGAGGCGGTCAGTCGGGGGCGGAGTGGCGCAACTGTTCTAGCAGGGATCTGCCTTCTCCCCTCGCGGGAGAAGGTGGCGCGCAGCGCCGGATGAGGGGGAGCATCGCATAAGACGTTAATTAAGGCTTTGAATTTGTTGATAGATACCCCTCATCCGCCCCTTTGGGGCACCTTCTCCCGCAAGGGGAGAAGGAAAGGACCACAGAGGGTCCAAGACAAAGAGTAACCTTCCACCCTGTCCTCACCGCCAGGCCTCAATGAACGTCGCCATGTCGTTCATCGCGCCGTGGGAGGGCAGGTTCATGTGGTCGGCGCCGTCATAGACCTTCATCTCCTTGGGCGCGGTGATCATGGCGAGGAGGGCGGGGGCGTGGCGGAACGGGATGATGTCGTCCTTGGTACCGTGCAGGATCAAAGTGGGCGTGGTGATCTTGTGAGCCACGTCGCGAGAGCGCCATTGGTCTTTCATGAGCCAATGGACCGGCAAAATCGGAAACCGCCAAGCGGCGACGTCAACGGCGGCGGTGAACGGCGTTTCCAGGATGAGTGCGCGCACCGGCCGGGCGACGGCGGTGGGCACTGCGACGCCTGACCCCAACGACCAGCCGTAAATCACGATGTCGCGGGCCGCGATGCCCTCGGCGAGCACCTGGTCGACCAGTGCCAGCGCATCGGCCTTGATGTCGGGTTCGGTGGGCTTTCCGGGCGCGTCGAGATAGCCGCGATACTCCATGGCGCGAATGCCATAGCCGCGCTCGGCGAGGTCCTTGAGGCGATCAAGTGAGATGTGGTTGCCGCCGCCGTTGCCGTGGAAGTGGACGATGGTGGCGCGGCCCGGTTCGGGGTCCTTGCGCCACACCGGCAGCTGAAGGCCGTCGTGGGTGGTGAGGCTTTCGATGCGAAAGCCGGTCAGGCCCCCGGCCTGTGGCGTGCGTGGACCTTCAAACGGCGTATAGAGCAGCCGTCGCTCGAACACGATCAGGCCGACCAGCACGAGCGCGTAAAGGACGACCACGCCCGCGATCAGCCCTGTGATCATGTCGGTCCCGTCTCCTTGGATCGCGCGGTTGACCGGGGCGGCGCC
>CALSBD010000147.1:0-7397 GCA_943373055.1 Rhizobium sp. Q54 | reverse complement strand
GGCCAGATGCGGCAGCTTGATGATGGCCAGCATCTCGCCGACGCGCTCGTCAATCTCCGCCTTCGACTTACCCGCCACCTTCAGGCCGAACGCGACATTTTGCGCCACCGTCATGTTGGGAAACAGCGCATAGGCCTGGAACACCATGCCGATATTGCGCTGGTTGGGCTTCAGATTGACCACGTCGCGGCCATCGATGCGGATCGCGCCGGCTGTCGGCGTCTCAAAGCCCGCGACCATGCGCAAGGTGGTGGTCTTGCCGCAGCCCGACGGTCCCAGGAACGAGACGAACTCGCCCCGCTCCACGCCGAGATTGAAGGTCTTGACCACATGGGTGGCGCCGAAATGCTTTTCGACGGCTTCAAGTTCGAGGAACGCCACGCTCAACGCCTCCCGGCGGTGTGTTTTTGAAACCGGGTCACGAGTTGGATGAGACCCATGCAGATCCAGGTGATGGCAAACGCGATGACGGCGAGAGCCGCGGGCTCATAGGCCCGATTGGCGCCGATCAGCTGAAGATACGGACCGAACGCCGGCCGATTGAGCAGCGCCGCCATGGTGAACTCGCCGATCACGATCGCGAAGGTGAGAAATGCGCCCGACAGCACCGCGACGAGCACATTGGGCAGGATGACCTGCCACATGATGGTGAACCAGCCGGCGCCCAAACTCTCCGCCGCCTCGGTGAGCGTCGCCACATCAATGGCACGCAGCCCGGTATCGACCGCCCGGTACATGTAGGGAAGCGCGAGCGTGGCGTAACCGACGCTCAACAACAGGTCCGTGCCCAAGGCTGAGCCGGTCAGCGGCAGCCAGGACGACGTGTTGTAGAGCCGGATATAGCCAAACACGATCACGATTGCCGGGATGACAAGCGGCAACAGCGTGATGAACTCAATGATCGGCCGCCAGCTCGGCAACTTGAGCCGCACCCAATAGGCAGTCGGCACCACCAAGACGATCCCAATTACGATCGTGACCAGCGCCATCAGCACCGAATAGCTGAAAGTCTGCTGAAAGCGCGCATCGGCGAGCACCGCCCAATAGGCGTCGAGCGAATATTCGCCGCGCCGCATCTTGAGCGAAAACTCAAGCGTGCCCAGAAGCGGCAGTCCGAAATAGAGAATGCCTAAGACGAGGACGATCCAGGACCATAAGGACGAGCGCTTCATTTGAGCCACCGCTCCGCGCGCGTGCGCATGATGATGTAGACGGCGTTGGCAACACCGGTGATGACGATCATGCCAAAGGCAAGCGCATAGCCCAGGTGCGGGTCATTGAGCACATCGCCGCGGATCTGCGCGAACAACAGGATCGGCACGATATTGAGCGATGACCCGGTGAGCGCGTAGGCGGTGGCAATGGCGCCGAACGCATTTGCGAACAACAGCGCGAAGGTGCCCAGAAGCGTCGGCCACAGGATCGGTAAGGCGACAAGCCGCCAATATTGCGCGGTCGACGCGCCCAGGATCGCCGCCGCTTCGCGCCACTCGCGCTTCAACCCATCAAGCGCGGGGGTCACGATGAGGATCATCAACGGGATCTGGAAGAAGAGGTAGGTCAGCGTGAGCCCAAAGAACGACAGGATGTTGAAGCCCATCGCGTAGATGTTGATGCCGAACCAATCGCGCAAAATGAGTGTGACAAGCCCGAGCCGGCCAAAGGTGGACAAGAACGCAAAGGCGAGCGGCACGCCAGCGAAGTTTGACGCCACGCCGGAGAACGTCATCACCGGACCGCGTAGCCAAGCCGGCAAATTGCCGATGGTGACCGCCGCCGCAATCAAGAAGCCGGCGACACAGCCCAAAAGCGCCGACGCAACCGAGATGCGGATTGAGATCCAATAGGCCGAAAGGATAGAGGGCTGAAACAGCCGCGCGATGTTGTCCAGCGTGACCCCGCCCTCGGGCGTGCGAAACGCCCCGACCACGATTTGCAAGGTCGGCACGATCAAAAACAACAGCGCGAACGCCATGAACGGCACTATGCCGAGCCACGCCCAAGACAGCCGTTTTTGTGATGCGCGCGCGGACGCCAGAGCCATCTTGCCCCCTCGATGGTCGTCTTCTTGTGAGCCGGGCCCGCCCGCGACGTGCCCCCACGCCAAGGATAGGGCCTCATGCCAGGGACCGGCGCCAGTGCGGCGCCGGTCTTGGATATCAATGCGTCAGCTCACTTCACATTGGCGCCGACAACGGCGTCCCACTGCTTGGTGATGACGTCCTTCGCCTTGGCCTGCTCGTCGAGGGTCGGGAACACGGCCTTCTCATAGGCCGCCGCGGGCGGCAGCTTGTCGAGCAGCTCCTTAGGCACCTTGCCCTTGGCGACGAGGTCGTTGAAGCGGATCGGGTGGCAATAGCCCTTCAGCCAGCCCAACTGACCCTCATCCGAGTAAAGGTATTCCATCCACAGCTTGGCGGCGTTCGGATGCGGGGCGTAGGCAGAGATCGCCTGCACATAGACGCCGGCAACGACGCCGGACTTCGGCACCACCACCTCGATCGGCGGGTTGCCCTTGAGCGCGTCACGGCCCGACAAGGCGTTGTAGTCCCACCAGATGACGATCGGCGTCGCGCCCTGGGCGAGCGTGCCCGACTTGCCGATGGTGGGCACGAAATTGCCCTTCTTGTTGAGCTCGGCGAAGAACTTCAGCCCGGCCTCACCAGCCGCCGCACCCGGCGCGGCGCCGGTCGACAGGCCAGCCGCCTGCACGCCCAAGATCGCCTGGTTGGACGCGCGCGGATCACCCGCGAGCGCAACGGTGTTGGCATATTCCGGCTTCAGGAGGTCAGCCCAATCCTGCGGCGCATTCTTGACGATGTCCTTGTTCACCGCGAACGACAGAACGCCGTAATAGTCGCCGTACCAATAGCCGTCCTTGTCCTTGACGTTGTCGGGGATCGAATCCCACGTCGCGACCTTGTAGGGCTGGATGAGGCCTTCCGCCTGCGCCTGCGGTCCGAACGCAAAGCCGATGTCGAGAACGTCGGGCGCCTGGGGACCCTTGTTGTCCTTATTGGCGCGCACCGCTTCCAACTCGTCGGCCGAGCCGGCATCCGGATTGAGCTCATTGACGGTGATCTCGGGGTACTTCTTCTTGAAGTTGGCAATCACCTCGCCGTAGCCGCACCAGTCATGCGGCAGCGCGATGGTGGTCAGCATGCCTTCTTTCTTGGCCGCCGCTTCCAGCGCCGCCATATCGGCGGTGGCAAGCGACGTCGACAGCATCAGGCCCGCCATGGCCAGAGCGATGGATTTTCCCGTGGACGTGGACATTGTTTGATCTCCCGTTGCGTGACGAAACCGCGCGGCAACGCCTTGGCCCCCAAAGGGTCACGGTCTCGTCCGTTCGTCCACCGGTAAACGGCAACCATGACAGTTTCACCACGACCCTAGCGGGCACTGACCGTCTTGGAGCGAACGCGATCCCCCGGGGACGCCTCCTAGAAGAAGACGCCTTAGCCATGAGCCTAGAGGAACCAAGTCGGCTCAGAAAGTGGGAATCCGTCAAAGCTTCGCGGTCGCGCGACGTCAGCGCAAACGGCGGGACCGCGCGGCGCCAAGCACCCGCGGTCCCAGATCACTCACGCGCCTTCCATGGCCTCAAGCTCGGCGATCATGCCTTCGATCACGCCAAGGCCGAGCGACCAGAACTGCGGGTCGGCGGCATTGAGGCCGAACGGGGCAAGCAGCTCGGAGTGATGCTTGGTGCCTCCGGCCTTGAGGAGCGCGAAGTACTTGTCCTGGAAGCCGCTTTCAGCCTTCTCATAGACCGCGTAGAGCGAGTTCACGAGGCAGTCGCCGAACGCATAGGCATAGACATAGAACGGCGAATGGATGAAGTGCGGAATATAGGTCCAGAACGTTTCATAGCCCGGACCAAGCCGGATCGACGGCCCCAGGCTTTCCGCCTGCACCGACATCCACAAATCACAGATTTGTTCGGCCGTCAGCTCGCCGTCTTTGCGCGCCATGTGGACCTTGCGTTCGAAGGAATAGAAGGCGATCTGCCGCACCACGGTGTTGATCATGTCCTCCACCTTGGAGGCCAGCATCGACTTCTTCTCCGCCGGCGTTGCCGCGCGATCAAGCAGCGTGCGGAAGGTCAACATCTCGCCAAACACCGACGCGGTCTCCGCGAGTGTCAGCGGCGTGGGCGCCATCAGCGCGCCATTGGGGGCGGCGAGCACCTGGTGAACGCCGTGGCCGAGCTCGTGGGCGAGCGTCATCACGTCGCGCGTCTTGCCCTGGTAGTTCAGGAGCACATAGGGGTGCGCGGACGGCACGGTGGGGTGCGCGAAAGCGCCCGGCGCCTTGCCCGGCCGGGTCGGCGCGTCGATCCAGCGCTCATCGAAGAACCGCTTGGCGATGCCGGCCATGTCGGGCGAGAAGCGGCCGTAAGCATCCAGCACCGTGTCGCGCGCTTCGCCCCATGGGATCTCGCGGTTGTCCGCCTTCGGCAGCGGTGCGTTGCGATCCCAATGGTTGAGCACGGACTTGCCAAACCACTTTGCCTTCAAAGCATAGTAGCGATGCGACAGCCGCGGATAGGCGGCATGCACGGCGGCGACCAACGCGTCGACCACCTCCCGTTCAACACGATTGGATAGATGCCGACCATCGGCGACATCCTCGAAACCGCGCCAGCGGTCGGAGATTTCCTTGTCTTTGGCGAGCACATTGGTGATTAGCGTGAAGGTGCGCAGGTTCGCCTTGAAGGTGGCGGCCAGCGCCTCGGAGGCTTCCTTGCGCTTGGCCTCGTCCTTGTCCTGCATGAAGTTCAAGGTCGGCTCAATCGCGAGATCCTCACCGCCCACCGTGAACCGCAGCGACGCGATCGTCTCGTCAAACAGCCGGTTCCACGCGCCGCGCCCGGTGATCGACTTCTCGTGAAACAGTTTTTCGAGCTGATCGGACAGCTGATAGGGCTTTTCCTTGCGGACATCGAGAAGCCACGGGCCATAGTGCTTGAGCGCCGGGTCTTGCAGCGCCGCCTCAATCACTGCGTCACCAAGCCGGTTCAACTCCAGCTCGAAGAACAAAAGCTCGGAAGACGCTTCCGTGATGCGCTCTTGCACGTCGCCATAAAACTTCGCCCGCTTGGGGTCCGTCGTCTCTCCGGAATAGACGAGCCCCGCATAGGAGATCAGCCGGCCAAGCAGGTCTTGCAGCTCCTCATACGCGGCGACATGACGCGCCAAGTCCGCACCGCTCGCCGTGGCCAAGGTGCCCGCGACCGCCGTCGCGAACGCCTTTGACCGCTCCAATGCCGCGTCGAGATCGCGCTTCACCTCGGGCGCATCCATCGAGGCATAAAGGTGCGTCAAATCCCATTCCGGCAATTCGCCCAGATGGTTCGCGCGGGCGGTCTGCTCGGCGGCACGCACGCGGTCTCGGCGAAACGGAAAGGTCATGTGGAAGTCTCCAAACAGGCAACGGTGAAGGGAAGGGCCGAAGTGTAGGCCACCGGTGGTCGGATCGCCAAGGGGTTTCCCGTCACGACCGCGTGGCGCCGACACGGCCTAGCGAGAATTGGGGATGTCGTGCCCGGCTTAAGGCCCCATTAACCGCCGACGGGAATCATGGCCCGAAATGAAACACCCGAGTCGCTTCCCGGCAACTCGATCCGTACGCGTTCGAACTCAAGAGCCAACGCCAAAAAATGACTCCACGCATCCTGATCGTCGAGGACGACCCCATTCAACGCCGTCTCCTCGAGGAGGCCGTCAAGCGCTTTGGCTATCACGTACGGTCGGTCGACGGGGGCGAAGCGGCCCTCACCGTCCTCACCGGTCCCGAGGCCGTCGACATCGCCCTCGTAGTGCTTGATCTCGTCATGCCGGATCTCGATGGCATGAGCGTGCTCGCCCGCCTGCGCGACGCCGGCCAGAGCCACCCCGTGATCGTGCAGACAGCCAATGGCGGCATCGACGTCGCCGTCAACGCCATGCGCGCCGGTGCCTGCGACTTCGTCGTCAAGCCCGTCTCGCCGGAGCGTCTGCAGGTCTCCATCGCCAATGCCTTGAAGGTCTCCTCGCTTGAAGGCGAGGTGCGCCGCATGCGCCGGGTGCGCGAGGGGGCGATGACCTTCGCCGACCTCGTCACCAAGAGCGCGGGCATGGACCGGGTGATCCGGCTCGGCGAACGCGCTGCCGCCTCCTCGATCCCCGTTCTGATCGAGGGCGAGTCCGGTGTTGGCAAGGAAGTCGTCGCCCGCGCCATCCAGGGCGGCTCCGACCGCCGGGCAAAACCGTTCGTCACGGTCAATTGCGGCGCGATCCCGGATAATCTCGTTGAATCGATCCTGTTCGGCCACGAGAAGGGCTCGTTTACCGGCGCGGTCGATAAGCACGTCGGCAAGTTCCAAGAGGCCCATGGCGGCACGCTGTTCCTTGATGAAGTCGGCGAGCTACCGCTCGACGTCCAGGTCAAGCTCCTGCGCGCGCTCCAGGAAGGTGAGATCGAGCCGGTCGGCGGCAAGCGCCCGATCCGCGTCGACTTCCGCCTCATCTCGGCGACCAACCGCTCCTTGATCGACATGGTGAAGGCGGGCCGGTTCCGCGAGGACCTGTATTATCGGCTCAATGTCTTCCCCATCCACGTGCCGCCGCTGCGCGAGCGCAAGGATGACATCCCCCATCTGGTGCGCCACTTCATCGGTCGCTTCGCGGCGGAGGAAAAACGCCACGATGTCGTGGGCGCCCGGGTCGACACGCTCGATCTGTTGTCGGCGTATGATTGGCCCGGCAACATCCGCCAACTCGAAAACGCCGTGTTCCGCGCGGTGATCCTGGCCGAGAGCGCGCACCTCACCCCCGACGAGTTCCCGCAGATCCAATCGCAGATTGCCGCCAGCGGCACGCCGGTCGTGCCCCGCGCGGCGGCTCCGGTGGAGATTGATCACGCGCGACCTGTTGCCGTCCCGGTGCTGACGCCCGCCCGCGAGGCGCTGGGCATGTCAGCGTTCTCGCCGGGCCCGTCGGGCTTTTCGGGCGACGCGCCGGCGCCGTTTGGCTTCATGCGCTCGCTCGACGCCAAGGGCCACGCCCGCCAGCTCACCGACGTCGAATGCGAAATGATCAAGATCGCAATCGACCATTATGGTGGCCGCATGGCCGAGGTCGCCCGCAGGTTGGGGATTGGCCGGTCAACGCTGTATCGCAAGCTCAAGGACTATGGTTTTGACGTCACACCGGCCGCGGAAGCAGCGGAGTGAGGCCAATCACCCGCATGTTACGCTTGCGGGTGTAAACGAGTTCAGGCCTTTTTGCTGTCGGGGCGCATGTGAGTTTCCGGTTCGGCTTGAATCGGCAAAAGACCATGTTCGTTGGGACATTTGGACCGTGTCGTGACGCGACGCGATCCCTGGATTGTAAGCCGACGTACGGTCGGTGACG
>CALSBD010000146.1:0-7415 GCA_943373055.1 Rhizobium sp. Q54 | reverse complement strand
CCAAGGCGTCCGCGGGTATCATTGGCTCGCTGCCGCCCGCCGTTATGGCGCTGGTTTGGATTTCGACCCCCTCCTACATCGAGACCTTGTTCACCACCCAGGCCGGCAACATCATCCTAATTGCCGGTGGCTTGTGGATGCTGATCGGCATCCTGGTGATGCGCAAGATGATCAATTTCGACTTCTGAGGCGAAGGCGCTCCCCATGCTGCAGGCACTCTTCGATCTCATCCTCGACCAGCAGGTGATGCTCGCGCTGTTCAGCGCCATCACCGTGGCGGCCACCATCTTCTCCCTCGCCATGCCCTATTTGGCGAAAGACGAACTGCGCGGTCGCATGAAGACCGTGGCGATCGAGCGCGAAAAGATCCGCGCCCGCGAGCGTGCCCGCATCACGCGCGGCGCCAAGCCGGCCAGCCTGCGAAATTCGCCCAAGCAGTACATGCTGGACCTCGTCGAGCGCTTCAACTTGCGCAAGGCGTTGTCCGACGAGGGCACCGCGACGAAGTTGAAGATGGGCGGCTTCCGGGGTGAAAGCCCCATCATTGTCTTCCTGTTCGCCCGCTTCCTGTTGCCGTTCGCCTTCGGCATGGTCGGCGTCATCTATTGCTTCGGCCTCAATGCGATCGATCAGCCGACCGGCATCAAGATCGTCATCGTGATCGCCTGCGCGATGGTCGGGCTTTATGCGCCGAACATCTACATCAACAACGTCATCCAGAACCGCCAGCAGTCGATCCGCCGCGCCTGGCCAGACAGCCTCGACCTCATGCTCATTTGCGTGGAATCGGGCATGTCTATCGAGCCGGCCTTCAAGCGCGTCGCCGAGGAAGTCGGTTCGCAGTCGATCCCGCTGGCCGAAGAGCTCACGCTGACCACCGCTGAGCTCTCCTTCTTGCAAGACCGGCGCATGGCGTACGAAAACCTTGCCAACCGCACGGGCCTTGAAGGCGTGAAGTCGGTGTGTATGGCGCTCATCCAGGCCGAGAAGTACGGCACGCCGCTCGGTCAGACCTTGCGCACGCTCGCCCAAGAAAACCGCGACATGCGTATGGCCGAAGCCGAGAAGAAGGCCGCCGCCCTGCCGCCGAAGCTGACCGTGCCGATGATCCTGTTCTTCCTGCCGGTGCTGTTCGCCGTCATCATGGGCCCGGCAATGATCCAGATCGTCGGCTTCATGTGAGCCGCCGCGCGGCCGCGACCTTGGACCACGCCGGATCTTCGTCAGCGATCCGGCGTTTGTGGCCAGCAAACACGCTCATGAAATCCGCGTGATGGTCGCCCACCAACGCGCCTTGCCGTGCTATTGACAGAATTCACGCTGGTGATGCCGCCAGAGCGCCTCGGGCGCGGGTTGGCCGACACCGGCGCGTGGGTCGACCGCGACAGCGGCGCCGGCCACGTTTATTGTGATTTGACCCGATTCGAACCACAAAGGGCTGACGATGGGCGCCTACATCCTTCGCCGGCTGTTGCTGATGATCCCGACCATCCTGGGGATCATGGCCATCTCGTTCGTCGTCATCCAGTTCGCCCCCGGCGGCCCGGTCGAGCGAGTGATCGCCCAATTGACCGGCACCGACGTGTCGGCCACCGCGCGCATTTCCGGTGGTGGTGGCGATTTCCAAGGCCAAGCGACGCAACAGGCGTCCGGCGATCCCACCACGAGCCGTTATCGCGGCGCCCAGGGCCTGGATCCGGAGTTCATCAAGGAACTCGAACAGCAGTTCGGCTTCGACAAGCCGCCGCTTGAGCGCTTCGGAATGATGCTGTGGAACTACATCCGCTTCGATTTCGGCGAGAGCTATTATCGTGACGTGGCGGTGATCGACCTCATCATCGAGAAGCTGCCGGTTTCCATCTCGCTCGGCCTGTGGGTCACGCTGCTGTCTTACGGCATTTCCATCCCGCTGGGCATCGCCAAGGCGGTGCGTGATGGCTCGCGGTTTGATACCTGGACCTCAGTCGTCGTCATCATCGGCTATGCCATTCCGGGGTTTTTGTTCGCGATCCTGCTCATCGTCCTGTTTGCCGGTGGTTCGTTCTTTGATCTCTTCCCGCTCCGTGGGTTATGGTCGGAGCAGTATTCCCGCATGTCCTTCTGGGAGTGGGTGACGACGCCTGCCGCACTCCTTGACTACGCGTGGCATATGGCGCTCCCCTTGACCGCCATGGTGCTGGGCGCGTTCGCCACCTTGACGCTGTTGACCAAAAACTCGTTCCTCGACGAGATCCGCAAGCAATATGTGCTTACTGCCAAGATGAAGGGCCTCAAGGACAAGCAGGTTCTCTATGGCCACATCTTCCGCAACGCCATGCTTCTTGTCATCGCCGGCTTCCCCGGCGCATTCATCGGCGCGTTCTTCGGCGGATCGCTGTTGATTGAGCAGATCTTCTCACTCGATGGTCTGGGACTTCTGGGTTTTGAGAGCGTGCTCAATCGCGACTATCCGGTGGTGTTCGCTACGCTCTATATCTTCGGCCTGATGGGCCTCGTCATTGGCCTCATCTCCGACGTGACCTACATGCTCATCGATCCGCGGATCGACTTTGAGAGCCGGGAGGTCTGATCGATGGATGCCATTGCGCCCAAACCCGCCATTGGCCTCACCGCCGCCCCGATCAAGAAGCCGCGCCTCTCACCGCTCAATCAACGCCGCTGGGAAAACTTCAAGAAGAACCGGCGCGGCATCTGGTCGTTGTGGATCTTCGGCATCCTGTTCATCGTCACGCTGTTCGCCGAACTCATCGCCAATGACCGCCCGCTGCTCGTCTCCTATAAGGGCGAACTTCTGATCCCGGTGATCGTGGACTATCCGGAAGAGAAGTTCGGCGGCTTCCTGCCGGTCACCAACTATCGCGATCCGGTGGTCGCCGACGAGATCCGCGCCAACGGCTGGATCCTGTGGGCGCCGATCCGCTACTCCTACAACACCGTCAACACCGAGATCCCCGCCGCCGCACCGGCCAAGCCGTCGTGGATGTATACGCCTGAGGAGCGCTGCGCCCGCTATCCCCAAGGCGTCAACGACGCGGCATGTTCGATCGGCAATTGGAACTGGCTCGGCACCGATGACCAAGCGCGCGATGTCGCCGCGCGGCTCATCTATGGCTTCCGCATTTCCGTCCTGTTCGGGCTCACTTTGGCGATTATCTCGTCGATCATCGGCATCGCCGCAGGCGCGATCCAAGGCTTCTTCGGCGGTTGGACTGATCTGATCATGCAGCGGGTGATCGAGATCTGGACCTCGGTGCCACAGCTCTATTTGCTGTTGATCATTTCGTCGGTGCTGGTGCCCAATTTCTGGGTCCTATTGGGCATTCTTCTGGTGTTCTCGTGGACCGCGCTGGTGGGCGTGGTGCGCGCGGAGTTCTTGCGGGCGCGAAATTTTGAGTATGTGCGCGCGGCGCGGGCGCTCGGCGTATCGAACCGCACCATCATGGTGCGCCATTTGTTGCCCAATGCGATGGTCGCCACGCTGACCTTCCTGCCGTTCATCCTCAACGGCTCGATCACCACGCTGACGTCGCTGGATTTCTTGGGCTTTGGCCTACCGCCTGGGTCACCGTCGCTGGGTGAAATGCTCGCGCAAGGCAAGAACAACCTTCAAGCGCCGTGGCTTGGCCTCACCGGCTTCTTCGTGATTTCGATCATGCTATCGCTGTTGATCTTCATCGGCGAGGCCGTGCGCGACGCGCTGGATCCGCGCAAGACGTTCGTGTGAGGGACCGGGCGGGCCGGGAAACGCCGCCCGCGGCGCTCACACGTGCTGGCCGCCATTGATGTGGATTTCCGCACCCGTGACGTAGGACGACGAGTCCGAACACAAATAATAGATGATGTCGGCCACCTCCGACGGCAGTCCGAGCCGGCGCAGCGGGATTTGCTCGACAATCTTCTCCGTGCCCGGCGATAGGATCGACGTGTCGATCTCACCAGGTGCGATCGCGTTCACCCGCACGCCATAGGGGCCAAAGTCGGCCGCCATTTCGCGCGTCAGGCTCGCCAGCGCCGCTTTCGAGGTGGCGTAGGCGGTGCCGGCGAACGGATGCACGCGGGTGCCGGCGATCGACGACACATTGACCACCGACCCTTGGGCCGCCTGCAACTCGCGAAACAGGCCGCGGGCGAGTAGGATCGGTGCGTAAAAATTGACGTGGAACACCTTGTGCCAGGCATCCATCGGCGTTGTCAGCGAGTTGAGCCGCCCGCCCTGGGCGTCCTTGGGGCTGATGCCGGCGTTGTTCACCAGCGCGTGCAGCTTGGAGCCCGAATCTTCCAACCGCCGCCGCATCTCGGCGATCGCCATGCCGACATTGACCGGATCGGCGAGGTCAACCTGGATGTGATCCTCCGGCCCCATCGGCCAGGGGCACTTGTCGGAAAATTCCTGGCGCGAGCAGGTGATGATGCGCCATCCCGCCACCGAGAACCGCTTCACCGTGGCATGGCCGATGCCGCGGCTGGCGCCGGTTAGGATGATGGTTTTGCGCTCGCCGGAGGGAGCCGGCTGGGGCATCGGGGGGCGTTGGCTCGACATGCGTGGGAGTCCTCGATCAGGCGCGACATCTAATCACCGAAGCCGACCGGTGCAAATCGGATTCGCCCGCCGTCGTCGGCACGGCCGGCATTCCATGTAACATCAGGAAAAAATGCCGCTCCGGTATTTCCAAAAGCCGGCCGGCAGGTCGTTTATCCCCCTTAACGCCGTGTAACTTGTCCCATTCCCCTTACGGAAACCCCGCAATTGGTGCTTGACAGAACGAGCCTAAGAATATTTCTTCTCAATCGATTGAAAACGGACCGCAGCGGCCTAGCCGCTCCTCAAAACGCAGGTCCGACAGTCAACGACTCGGCGCCAGGTGGCCAAGTCCAGGGAGGAGCCCGTAAGGGCGTTGGAGCGCGGTTCTCGCGATCCTTCGGAGATGAAAAACCGGTTTGGGGCAACCCAGGCCGGTTTTTCTCTTTTCAAGGTTACATACGCGTCTGATTCGATTTGGATGTGCCGTCTTTTCGCTAATGGGCACAGTGCGGATTGTGACAGGCCTTCCAGTATGAATAACTTCCCGAAAGTTCATACTGGGGCGGCGCCATGGGGCGATCGGTCAAGCGACGGCGCGGGTGGCGCCACGGGCGCGCGGTCATCGGCGCGGTTATTGGCGCGGCCATAGCCGTCGTGGGGTCTGCCGGCACAACGGCGGCTCATTTTCAAGAGATCATTCCCAGCGCCGATGTGCTGCCCGAGGGTGGCGAGGTCGCGGTGTCGCTGACCTTCACGCATCCCATGGACCGTGGTCCGGTGATGAACATGGCCCCGCCGGTGCGCGTGGGCGTCAAATCGGGGGAGGCGGTCGCGGACCTGCGTCCCGCCTTGAAGCCCGAGAGCGTCGACGGCAAGACCCGCTATCAACTCACCCACACCCTCAAGGCGCCGGGCGCGGCGATCTTTTTCATCGAGCCCGCGCCCTATTTCGAGCCCGCCGAGGGCAAATACATCGTGCACTTCTCCAAGGTCGTGGTCGACGCGTTTGCCTCCGGCGACGGGTGGGATGCCCTGGTTGGCCTGCCGGTTGAGATCGAGCCGCTGACCCGGCCCACCGGTCTTTGGACCGGCAATCTGTTTCGCGGAATCGTGCGCCAGGATGGCCAGCCGGTGCCGTTCGCCGAGATCGAGGTGGAATGGCGCAACGACGGCTCGGTGACGCCGCCCAACGATGCATTCGTCACGCAGGTCATCAAGGCCGACGCCACGGGCGAGTTCGCCTATGCCCTGCCGCGCGCGGGCTGGTGGGGCTTTGCCGCCCTCGTCGAGGCTCCCACCAAATTGAAAGCGCCCGACGGCTCGGACGCGCCGATCGAATGGGGCGCGCTGATGTGGGTCAAGGCGACAGACATGGGCAAGTGATCGGGCAATCACCTGCGACCGGGAGGAGGGGGTCTCATGGCGCATATTCCAGATGGCGTACTCGCTTGGCCCGTGGTCGCGGTTGGCACGGTCGTGGCCGCCGCGGCCTTGGGGCTTGCCTTGCGGCGGCTCGATGATCGGATGATCCCCAAGACGGCGATCTTGGCCGCGGCCTTCTTCGTGGTGTCGTTGATCGCCGTGCCCGTGGGGCCCTCCAGCGTGCATGTGTTGCTCGCCGGATTGATGGCTCTTCTGTTGGGCCCTGTGGCGGTGCTTGCGGTGTTCGTCGGCCTCGTGCTGCAGGCGCTGTTCTTCGGCTTTGGCGGGGTCACCACCTTGGGCCTCAACACGCTTAATATTGCCGGCCCGGCGATCCTCCTCGCTGCCGTTGTTCGCCCGCTGCTGCCGCGCTTGTCGATTCGGGGTGTCGTCGTGGCGGGCGCTTTGGTCGGCGCGCTGGCGAGCCTGTCGACCGGGCTGTTGATCGTGGCGAGCCTGGTGGCCTCGTCGTCGGATTTTGCGGTCGCCGCCAAGATCATCACGCTCACCTATGGGCCGTTGGCCGTGGTCGAGGGGGTCGTCACCGCGTCGGCCTTGGCCTTCATCAAGCGGGTGCGCCCCGAGATCCTGGCGTCCGGACCGGGGCTCGCGCCCGCGCCGCCCACCGCCGAGGCGCGCGCATGAGGTGGTTTCGCGTGGCCATCGCTTGTATCAGCCTTGCCTTGGCCACCACGCCTGCCTTGGCCCACAAGCTGCGGGTCTTTGCGGTCGCGGAAGGTCGGGTGATATCCGGCTATGGCTTTTTCGTCGGCGGCGGGCGCGCCAATGGCATGCTCGTCACACTCACCAACGTTGAGGCACCCGACACGCCCCAGGCGGTCCCCGCCGGGTCCGATGGCGCCTTTCGGTTCGAAGTGACCGCGAGCGGCACCTATATCGTGCGCATGGATGCCGGTGACGGTCATGTCGCCGAAGCCCGCGTCATCGTGAACACGGGCGCAAACGCGCCGGCGCCGGCCACGAATATCACGTCGCCCGCGCCCCCCGCGGCCACTGCGACTGCCGCATCCGCCACGCTGCCTGCCGGTCCCGTTTGCCTCAGCGAGGCGAGCTTGCGGCCGCTGTTGGCCGAAGCGATCGGTCGCGAGCTGCGCCCGCTGCACGAGCGGCTCATGGAAGCGGAGAGCCGGATCCGCTTCACCGACATCGCTGGCGGTCTTGGCATGATCATGGGCCTCGCCGGCGTCGCCTTGTGGGCGCGCGCGCGCCGGCCGGCGGGTGGTGCGTCATGAGCTCACCACTCAGCACGCTCGCGTCGCCCGCGCCGACGGGCCGGTTTGATCGCTTTTCGCCCGCCGCGCGCCTCGCCGCGCTGGCGCTTCTTGTCGTCGGCGTCGCCGTGGCGGCCTCACCGACGGCGCTGGTGTTCGCCCTCGGCTATGCCGCGATCGCCGTCGCGGTCGCCCGTCCGCCCTGGGCGATGCTGCGCCGTCGGCTTGCCCATGTGGAA
>CALSBD010000145.1:0-7431 GCA_943373055.1 Rhizobium sp. Q54 | reverse complement strand
GTTAGCCGATCAACCGCCGTGGCGCCGTCAAACATCACCCGCGGCAGCGGCGTGACGGCGGCGCGTTGGCCGCGCCACAGGGCCTTCAGGGCCGCATCGTCATGGACACTGTCGGCGACCACGATCTCGGCGGGATCGACGCGGGCGATCTCGGCGGCGAGCGTGTCTTCCGTGGCCTCGCCGACGCGAAACGCGCCGGTCGACAGGTCCGTCCAGGCCAAGCCGAATCGCGCCTCGCTGTCGGCGCCGCGCAGGCGGGTGACGCCCATGAGCCAATTGGCGCGGCCGGCCTCCAACAGCGCGTCCTCGGTCAAGGTGCCCGGCGTGACGAGGCGCACGACGTCGCGGCGCACGACCGACTTCGAGCCGCGCTTCTTGGCCTCGGCGGGGTCTTCGAGCTGTTCGCACACCGCGACCCGGTGGCCGAGCGCGATGAGGCGTTGGAGATACTCGTCGGCGCGGTGGATCGGCACGCCGCACATGGGGATATCCTCGCCCTTGTGCTTGCCGCGCTTGGTGAGGACGATGCCGAGCGCGCGCGCGGCGATCTCCGCGTCCTCGAAGAACAGCTCGTAGAAATCGCCCATCCGATAGAACAACAGGCTATCGGGGTTGGCGGCCTTGATTTCAATGAATTGAGCCATCACCGGCGTGACGTGGCCGGCGTCGACGTCATCCTCGGGCGGGAGCGGGCGGTTCATGGCGCGACCCTAGCGGGCACGACGGGCGGGGAAAAGGGCACAGCCCGCTCGTCCCCTGAAAAGAGCGGCGCGCTCAAGGGTCAAACACGCAAACGCCCGCCGCCGGGGCTCGGCGACGGGCGCAAAAGCGGGGGGAGGTGGACTGTGTCCGACGTCAGCGCTTGTTGGCCAGAAGTGGCAAGCCGAGGCGCGAGGAGAACACGATGGTATTGCCCGTGATCAGGTTCGCCTTGGGCTTATAGTTCGGCAGGTCGGGCCGGCCGAACACGAACGGCCGATCCGAGCGCGCGATGTCGGGGAAGAAGCCATCGAAGAAGCGCTGATCGTGCTTGAGCAGCTCCGGCAAGTAGCGGGCGCGGCGGATCGGCGCGTCGGTGGTCGACTCCAGATGAACCTCGGTGTGCTTCACGCCGGCGTCGATCGCCTCGAACTGATCGATGATCGCCTTCGCCTTATAGAAGGCGCCGACCGGGGCGCGGAACGCCACCACCGCTTCGCCCTGGCGGACACCCTCGGCATAGATGGTCGCCGACGAGGTGGGCACGCGCGCCTTGCGGAACGCTTCCATCAGCTTCGACGCGGGAATGCCCGAGCCGTCGGCCAACGAAATGAGATCAAGATCCTTGTCCTTGAAGCCCTTCGCCTTGAGGGCGTCGACCACGGCGCGGGCCTTGTCGTGGTTGGCATAAAGTCGCGTGATGAGCGTGGTCATGGGTCCTCCGGATGCGCTGCGCCGGTTATACGAGGAAATACAGTCTGGCAGATTTCCAAGCTGTTTCAAGTCACGTGTGTCACTTTTTTCGCACATTTGAAATGTCGAAATATTTTGACATTTGCACAGCCTGTCGAGTGATCCAAATGACAAGACCGCCCTTTGTGGTCCGAACGATCTGATCATCCTTTAGCGCGGGCAACAGCGAAATTTTTATTGACACCAAAGCCTTAGATGATCTTTGCCGGCGTCCAACCATCCTCTTTCAGAGCCGGTCGGGATGGGATTTGATGCATTTGTAAGCATCCCTCCTGATATCCGTGTTTATCCGTGATGACACTTGTAAGCGTCAAGCTCCTATGACAGAATTCTTGCAGAATGGCGCAGGAAATCCCCGGGCCGCGTGTGGTACGCGCGGTCGACGCGCTGTTCATCACCTCCGTGCGCGTCCGGCACGGGTCTGGGGCGACGCCCCAAGGAGATGGTGCGATGGAATATGATCCAGCAAAGGTGTGGCCGTCCGGCCTGACCCTGCCGGAAGCTGAAGAGCTTCACCGGCATATCATCGACGGTACACGCGTTTTCGGCTTTATCGCGCTTCTGGCGCACGTGCTCGCGTTCGCGTTCACGCCCTGGTTCGGCTGAGGGAGTTGAATCATGAATAACGCCAAGATGTGGCTCGTCGTGAAGCCGACCGTCGGTATCCCGCTGTTCCTCGGCGCGGTGGCCGTCGGCTCGTTCGCCGTGCACCTGTCGATCCTGCGCAACACCACCTGGCTGCCGGCGTTCTTGTCGGGCAAGCCGGTGATGACCTCGGCCGTCACGCCGGACACCCTTAACTCGTCGACCGCCGCGGTGATCTTCGAGCAGGGCTCCAAGGACGCGACCGTCGTGTTGCCGGATGGCCGCGTGGCCAAGGTGACCTTCGAAGCGCCGCGCGCCCAGACCGCCAGTCTGCCGCAGTGACGCGCGCCCCGAGCCGGCTTCTTGACACCGGTCAACCTGGGGCACGCTCAACACCCACGGGAGCCCGCCACCGCTGACGGTGGTGATCCGGGCTCCCGTTTGGCCTCTCCCCTGGGGGGCGGGGCCACCCCCGCACTGTGGTTGCGGGCACGACGCCACCCACGGGGCACCTAATCGCTGGGGCAAGGATGCACCAAGATCGGGCTGATCCCGTGATCGGGTTGATCGATGGGGCAAGGTTGATCGCGGACGTTCGGTCCGGGGATCTCAGCCGCGAGGCTCACCATGAATCGCTTCAGTCGTCAGGCCGTCTATAGCTGGGCGTCGATGGGCACCCGGTTCTTGCCGTTTGCCGATGTCGCCACGGCCGAAGTGCCGTTGAGCCGCTTGTTGCGGCTGTCGCTGTTTCAGGTGTCGGTCGGCATGGCGCTCGTCATGCTCGTGGGCACGCTCAACCGGGTGATGATCGTCGAGCTCTCGGTGCCCGCCTCGTTGGTGGGCGTGATGCTTGCACTGCCGCTGTTGTTCGCGCCGCTGCGCACGCTCATTGGCTATAAGTCCGATACGCACCGCTCCGCGCTCGGCTGGCGCCGCGTTCCGTTCATTTGGAAGGGCACGATGCTACAGTTCGGCGGCTTCGCCGTCATGCCGTTCGCGCTCCTCGTGCTGGCCAAGCAGGGACAGGCCGCGCACGCTCCCGAATGGTTGGGGCTTGGCGGTGCCGCGATTGCCTTTCTCATGGTTGGCGCAGGCATGCATATCGTGCAGACCGTCGGCCTTGCTCTCGCAACCGACCTGACCTCGCAGGAAAACCAGCCCAAGGTGGTTGGGCTTATGTATGTCATGCTGCTCGTCGGCATGGTGATCGCCGCGCTCGTGTTCGGCGCGCTGCTCGTCGACTTTACCCCCGGCCGGCTTATCCAAGTCATTCAAGGCTGCGCGGTCGTCACCTTGGTGCTCAACGTCATCGCGATGTGGAAGCAGGAAGCCCGACGGCCCAATATGCATCTGGCCCCAGCGCCCAAAGCGCCGGAGTTCGCCGATGCGTGGCGTGAGTTCATCGCCCGACCACAGGCCTTGCGCCGGCTTATTGTGATCGGCTTGGGCACGGCCGGATTTGGCATGTCGGATGTGCTGTTGGAGCCGTTCGGTGGCCAAATCCTCAATTTGACGGTCGCCAATACCACCACGCTGACCGCGCTTTTGGCGGCGGGCACCTTGGTGGGCTTCGGGCTCGCCTCGCGGATTTTGTCGCGCGGCGGTGATGCGCTCACGCTCGCCAGCCAAGGCGCGATGATCGGCATCCCCGCCTTCCTGGCCGTGATCGGCTCGGCGCCGGCCATGATGCCGGCCTTGTTCGTCATCGGCACGCTCGGCATCGGCTTGGGCGCGGGGCTGTTCAGTCACGGAACGCTGACGGCGACGATTGCGCTTGCGCCGCGCGATCAGGCGGGTCTGGCGCTGGGCGCGTGGGGTGCGGTGCAGGCCACCGCGGGCGGTGTGGGCATCGCCGCGGGCGGCCTCATTCGCGACGGCCTGTTGGTGGCACAGGCAGACACGGCACTGGGCGCCGCCATGCCCTATGTGGTGGTGTATGGCCTTGAGGTGGCGCTGTTGTTCGCCGCTATCGTCATTATCCTGCCGATGATCTCGCTTAGCCCCCGGTCAAACGCGCCGGCGGAATAAGGCTTGGTCGGCCCGCTTTGAACGCCACTCCGGTCTTGCGACCTCACTCAGGGCGTTTTGCGGCGCGCGCGATAGCTGATCGTCTCAAACGTCATGCCGCGCGCGTCGAACAACAAGAGCCGACCAATCAGCGGCGTGCCGACGCCGGTGATCCATTTGATCGCCTCCAGCGCCTGTAATGAGCCGATCACACCGGTGAGCGCACCCAATACGCCCGCTTGCGCACACGTGGGCAACAGGCCGGCGGGCGGCGGCGCGGGGAAGAGATCGCGATATGTGGGGTGCGGTGCGCCGGTGTCGTCGACGCCCGGCACGATGGTCGTCACCGACCCATCAAACTCAGACACCGCCCCCGTGACGAGAACAAGACCAAGCGCCTGGCACATATCGGCCGCCAGATAGCGGGTGGTGAAGTTATCCGACCCGTCGATCACCACGTCGTGGCCCGCAAGCTCCGCCGCCGCGGTTTCGCTGGTGAGCCGGATCGGTCGACCGATCACGTTGACATGCGGATTGAGCCGGCCGACCGCGTCGCGGGCACTGTCCACCTTCAGCCGGTCGACATCGGGCGTGGCGTGAATGATCTGCCGCTGTAGATTGGAAATGGCGACCGTGTCGTCATCGAACACCGTCAGCGTGCCGACGCCCGCGGCCGCGAGATACAACAGGATCGGCGCGCCGAGCCCGCCGGCGCCAATGACGGCGACCTTTGCGGCTTTGAGCTTCTGTTGCCCAGGGCCACCGACATCGCGCAGCACGAGGTGGCGGGCATAGCGGGCGAGTTCGTCGTCGGTGAAGGGCGTGCTCATGGCGCGACCATAGCCAGGGTCACGACCGGGTCAATGCGACAGGGGCCGCGCGAGCGTCAACCAGACCATGCTCGGTGAGCTCGATACCCGTCAACCGACGATCAAGATGCGCGGCCCGCCACGACAAGAGCCGCTCGGCCATCTCCAGCCGCGCGCCTGTGTAGGCAAGATCGTGGACGACGTTGCGCGTCTCGCCGGGATCGTCAGCAAGATCATGGAGCACGGGCGGCAGACCGGCGAAATGGACGTATTTGAAGCGATCGGTGCGCACGACGGCGAGATTGCAGCGATCAATCGGCAGGCCGAGCGCCTGCGTCGCCTCCCCGGTCGCCACCTCGCGGAAGTCATACTCCCAGTGCACGCTGTCGCGCCACGCACTCGGCGGATGCCCCTCCAAGAACGGCAGAAGTGAAACGCCATCAAGATGGCCAATCGGCGGCGCGCCGGCCACATCAAGCAAGGTCGGCAGCACGTCGATTGCCTCGGTGAATGCTTTGACGCTCTGGCCGTGCCCGTGTGGGCGGCGCGGATCGGCGATTACCAAGGGCACGTGATAGCACGGGTCAAACCAGCCATATTTGCCCAGCGACCAGTGATCGCCCATCAGCTCGCCATGGTCGGAGGTGAACACGATCACCGTGCGGTCTGCGTCTCCGGTTGCCTCCAAATGGGCGAACACCCGGCCAAGCTGGGTATCGACATCGCTGATCATGCCGAAATAGAGCGCCCGTAGCAGACGGAAGTCGGCGTCGGTCCAATCGCACACCAGGTCGTCGCCCGCGCCAATGCGGAAATGCTCACCGCGATGCTGTCGGCCGAGCTGATAGTTGAGGAACGGGTGGCTCGCCCGCTCGTCGCGCGCGGTTGGGCGACGCTGAAAGGCGGGGCCCGCGTCATCGGCATACATCGACGCATAGGGCTCGGGCACCACATACGGCGGATGCGGCGACAAATAGGACAGGTGCGCGCACCACGGCCGGCGGGCGGACTGTTCGCCATGCCAGCGGATGAACTCCTCGGTCAGAAACGCCGCCTCGGTCTCGTCGGCGCCGAAGCGAGCGGGCGCGCGGGTGATGCGGCCGCCGTCTTCGCCAACAGGGCGGAAGATATCCCACGGGTCGGCCGGTCGCGGATGGCCGCGGCCCACCAGCCAAGAGATCCACGGACCATTGTCCTCGGCGACCCGGACGCGCACGCTGAAGCCGGGCAAGATGCCCTCATAGGTGCGCAGCCACGGATCATCGCCAGCCGTGGTGCGCGGATCGATCGCTTGGTCGGTGTAGCCAAACAAGGTGGGGTCGTAGCCATGGCGGCGCAGAGCGAGCGCCAAGGTGTCGTGACGGCGATCAAGCGGCGTGCCGTTGCGCACGACCCGGTTGGTCATCTGATAGAGGCCGGTGTAGAGCGCCGCGCGGGCGGGCGAACAGGGCGCGGCCTGGGTGTAATGTCGCAAGAACGCGGTGCCCCGCGCGGCGAGCCGATCCAGGTGCGGTGTCTTGACGACCGGGTGCCCCGCGCCGCCCCAGGCGTCGCCCCGCCACTGGTCGGCGGTGATGAAAAGGATATTGGGCCGATCCGGCTTCTCCCGCACGCTGGCGTCTCCCCTGCCCCGAGCCCCCGTTTGTCGGCGCCCTCGTCACAAGCCAATCGGAACCGGGCGGCGCGCGCAAGACCGCTTCAAGGCGGGTGCGCGCCGATCCGGTCCGCGTTTGGGCCATGGGCTGTGTTACGGCCCCTCGACCACTTCCCGACAACTGTGTAAACACGAACAAAACCACAGCTGATTTGCCCGGAGGCACCCCATGGAACGGTCCGCGATTAACGCCATCATGACGGAGGCCGACCGTTTCTTTAAGGATCGCGGCTTTCTCTTGCCGCCGTTTGCCTATTGGACGGAGGCGGACTTTCGCGCCCATGGCGAGCGGGCGCGCGGCATCACTGCCTCGCGGCTGGGTTGGGACATCACCGACTTTGGCCTGGGCAAATATGATGAGATGGGCCTTTTCTTGTTCACCGTGCGCAACGGGTTCGTCGCTGACCTCGCCAAGGGCAAGGGCATGCTCTACGCCGAGAAGCTGATGATCACGAAGAAAGATCAGCACTGCCCGATGCACCGCCACGACCTGAAGGCGGAAGACATCATCAACCGCGGCGGTGGGGATTTGTGCTTGGAGCTCTTCATGTCCGACGCGACCGGCGGTATCGACCGGGACGCGACCGTGGAGGTGCCCACCGACGGCGTCATGCGCACCTTGCCGGCCGGCGGGGTCTTGAAGTTGTCGCCCGGTGAGAGCGTCACCTTGATGCCCGGCGTTTGGCATCACTTCTGGGGCGAGAAGGCCGATGTGTGCGTGGGCGAAGTGTCGACGGTGAACGACGACGTGACCGACAACGTGTTTGAAAAGCCGGTCGGCCGCTTCCCCACCATCACGGAAGACACCGCGCCGCTTCATCTGCTCGTAGGTGACTACGAGCGCCTGGGCCTTTTGGGCTGATTTGGCAAGGTTCGGCGCCGGCATGGCCACGGTTTCAGCGCGCATCCACGCCCATGCGCGGG
>CALSBD010000144.1:0-7432 GCA_943373055.1 Rhizobium sp. Q54 | reverse complement strand
GTTGATCGCCAACGGGGTGCTCGACGGGCCCGCGTGGTGGACGGCGCTGGCGCGCGCGCTCGGCGTGCGAGTGCGCATGGCGCTGCCGCCCGCGCTGATCGCGCCGGCCTTTAAGAAAGGGCGACTCGCGGTGCCTGATCCGCGCGTGGCGCTCGTCCTTGAGGATGGCGACGCGGTCTGGCCGGTGCAGGCGATCGCGCCACGCGGCCCGCCGGTGGATGCGCTGGCCGCGCTGGTGCGCCGCCATCCCAGCCTTGCCGCCCGCATCGTGGTGGCGCCGCCGCAGGTGATCGCCGACAGTGTGCGCCAAGCCGCGTCTGGTGCGGCCGCGCGGCAGGCAATCGACGGGCTCATGACCCAAGCGCCGCACATGTCCGCCCGCACGGCGCCGGGATGGGGTCAGCTGGCCTGTTTGGCTGCACTCGCGCTTGTCGCAATCGTGTTGATGTGGGCGTGGCCGCCGGTGTTTGTCCTCGCCATGGCGGTGCCGACGTGTGTTGCCTTCTTGGCGGTGAGCCTGGTGCGGATTGCCGCGGGGCTGTTGGCGCCGCGGCGCCGGCCGGCCGTTTTGCGACACGGTCGCGCGCCGCGCTATCTTGTGCTGGTGCCACTTGTTGATGAAGCGGCGGTGGTGGGCGATCTCATCCGCGCACTCAGCCGGCTGCGCTATCCGCGCGAGCGGCTCACCATCGTGCTTGTGCTTGAGGCGCATGACGAAGCGACGCGGGCGGCGGTGGCGGCGCGTCCTCTGCCGCCCTGGTTTGCCACCGTGGTGGTCCCACAAGGTGGACCGCGCACCAAGCCGCACGCGCTCGCTTACGCGCTCTCGCTGTTTGCGGGCGAACTCGTGACCGTCTACGACGCGGAAGATCGGCCGCACCCTGACCAGCTCATTGAGGCCGCACAAGCCTTCGCCACGGGGTCGCCACGGCTGGCATGTCTGCAGTCGCCGCTGGTGATCGATACGGTCGGGCATGGCTCCACCTGGATCAGCCGGCAGTTCGCGCTCGAGTATGACGCGCTGTTTCGCCGGGTCTTGCCGGTGTTGGCGGCGTGTCAGGTGCCGTTTCCGCTCGGTGGCACGTCGATGCACCTCAAACGGGCCGTGCTTGATGCTGTTGGCGGTTGGGACCCGTGTAATGTGACCGAGGACGCGGATCTGGGCATGCGGCTGGCCCGGTTCGGCTACAAGAGCGGGTGCTTGGCGCTGCCCACTTACGAGGAAGCGCCGCTATGCGCGCGCACCTGGGTTGGTCAGCGGTCGCGCTGGCTCAAGGGCTGGATGCAGACGTGGTTTGTCCACATGCGCGCGCCCGTGCAGCTGTGGCGGGAGGCGCGGCCGATGGGGTTTCTCGCGCTCAATTTGTTCGTACTGGGTGCCATTGTCTCCGCGATCGCCTATCCGATCAGCCTCGCCGTCCTGATCCTGGGCTTCTTCGGCGTGGTGCCGATATTCGCCGATCGGACACTGTGGGGCGATATTTGGCTTGTGTCGTTCTTGGTCGCCTTCGCGGCCGGGGTGGGGGCATCGGTGTGGCTCACCAGCGTCTCAATTGCCCGCACCGGGGCGGCAAAATGGTGCGAACTGGCACTCACGCCCCTCTATTGGCTGCTGGCGGTCGTCGCCTTTGGGGTCGCGCTGGTTGATTTCATCCGCTCGCCGTTTGGGTGGCGCAAGACCGCCCATGGCCGCGCTCCGCGCCGCCCGGTGCCTGATGGGGGCGCAAGGCCGCGGTCTGCCGCCCGTCGTCCCCCAAGGCCCCCCTTGCGCGCCAACGGATCCCCACGCTAAAACACAAGGGAGCGCGGGCGTAGTTCAGTGGTAGAACATCAGCTTCCCAAGCTGAGTGTCGTCGGTTCGATCCCGATCGCCCGCTCCAATTTCCTGACGTTAGATCCGCAGGTGCCGGGCCATGGCTGTTGAGCGCGGGAAGGGCCGCACCTGATGGGTGGATCGGGATATCGGCGAGTGGTGCGCCGACAAGTTGCCCGCGCTGGCGTCAACGACGGACCGCGGGACCTGGCGACGGAAACACCGATCGCGCTCGTTCACGACGGGTCAACCACGGCCGTCATGATGGCCTCGCCAACGGACTTGGAAGACTTCGCGGTCGGCTTTTCGCTCACCGAAGGCATCATCGATTCGCTCGCCGACGTGACGGGCCTTGAGGTCGTCACCCATGAGCAAGGCGCGGAGGCACGGGTGTGGCTGCGGCCGGGGCTGGCGGCGCGGATCGCCGAACGGCGGCGGCACATGGCCGGACCGACCGGGTGCGGCCTGTGCGGCATCGAAAGCCTGGAAGCCGCGACGCGCTCGGTGGCGCGGTCGACGGCTTCGTTGATCGTGCGACCGGCGGATATCGCCGCGGCGGTCGCCGCGCTGACGGATCGCCAGCCGCTTGGCCAGCGCACGCGCGCCACCCATGCGGCGGGGCTTTATCGGCCGGGCGAGGGGCTGTTGGCGGTGCGCGAGGATGTCGGCCGTCACAACGCGCTTGATAAGCTCGTCGGCCATGCCGCGCGCGCCGGCGTGGTGGCGACGGATTGTCTTGTGGTCATAACCAGCCGGGTCTCGGTGGAGATCATCCAGAAAACCGCTGCCCTTGGCGCGCCGGTGATCGCGGCGGTGTCCGCCCCAACCACGCTTGCGGTGAGCGTGGCCGAGGCGGCCGGCCTCACCTTGATCGCAGTGGTGCGCGAGGATGGCTTTGAGGTGTTCACCGGCGTTGAGCGGGTGATTGCGGACGGCGACGCCGCTCCATTTTGATGGCGGTCTACCGGAAGCGGGCCATGAACGCGCGGTCGATGCGGTCCTTGAGCCACATGGCGGCGCGGCCGCTGAAAGCGAGCCACGGGCCGCGTCCGCCAATCGCGCGCCCGTCGGCGGTCGACAACAAAACGAGGAACTGGCGCTGCGGCTCATAGGGCGTGAGCGGACGGCCGGTGGCGGCGGCCAAAAGGTTGTGAGCGAGCACTGGGCCTTGGCGGACGGCGAACACGCCGGCTTTTTCCACGGGTGGTGAGAGCGCGGCGCAGTCGCCCGCGGCAAACACCGTCGGGTCATCGACCGACTGCAAGGTAGGCGCCACGCGAAGTGCGCCCTGGGCATCAAGCGAGACACCAAGTGATGCGGTCAGTTCGGGAGCGCGGGCCCGGGTGGACACAAAAACAGCGTCCGCCGCCAGCCGGCGGCCGTCGGTGAGCACGAGACCTTCGGGGTCGATGGCGGCGACCCGCGCGTCGGTTGATACGGTGATGCCGGCTGCCTGAAGGGCCGCGCGCGCCCGGCGGCGCATGCCGCTGTTTAAGGTTGGGATCAATTCGCCTGAGGTCACCAGCGTGACAACCGGCGCCGGATGGCCCGCGGTGGCGCGATCGGCGACAAGCCTTGCGCGGATGGCAAAGGCAAGCTCGACGCCCGCCGCGCCGCCGCCGACAATGGCGATGCGCGGAGCCGTTGCCCGCGCGGTCAGCGCCGCGCGGGTGGCCTCCAGCCGATCAATGAAGCGGGAGATCGGCTTGACGGCGACGGCGTGGGTCTCAGCCCCCGCAATGCCGGACAGATCAGGTCGAATGCCGACATCAAACGAGATGAGATCATAAGGGACGGGCTCGCCGTGATCGACGAGAACGCGCCGGCCCGCGCGGTCGAGCGCCGTCGCGGCGGCTTCAAGGCGGCGGATGCCGGTTTTGCGGGCCAGATGATCCAAATCGATATGGATCTCGGCGTGGCTGTAAAGCCCGGCGATGTAGCCCGGCAGCATGCCGGAATAAGGCGTCAGCCGATCCGGGCTGATCAGCGTGACGGACAGATCGGGTCGGGCTGCGGCGGCGAGCGCGACCATCACTTGGACATGGGCGTGACCGCCACCGACAAGAACGAGGTTGACCATCGCTTAGAGCTTCAAGTGGGCGCGGCGCGCCTCGAACAAAACAATGGCCGTGGCAATCGACAGGTTGAGGCTGTCGGCTTGGCCGTTCATGGCGATCTTGACGAGCGCGTCGCAGCGGCGCGCGGCGTCGTCGGGCAAGCCGGCTTTTTCATTGCCCATCAACAGGATGCCCGGTTCCCGCCAGGGCGCCGCGCGGTGGTCGACAGCCCCCTTGAGATGAGTGCCGATCACCGGCAGGCGGTGGGTCTTGGCGTAGGCGAACAGCTCATCAAGCCCGGTTCGGATCATCGGCACGGCAAAGATCGAGCCCATGGTGGCGCGCACGGCCTCCACGCCGAACGGATCGGTGGTGTCGCCCACCAACAGGACGGCGGAGGCGCCGGCAGCGTCGGCGGTGCGGATCACGGTGCCCAGATTGCCGGGGTCCTTGACACCTTCGAGCGCGACGATCGTGGTTTGGCTGCGCGGGTCGAGCGCGGCAAGGGTCGCGTAGCGCTGCTCGAACACGCCAATGACCGTTTGCGGGTTGTCGCGCCGGGAAATCTTCTCCAGCACCTCGTCGGTCACCTCAATCACCCGCGCGCCCGCCGACAGGCCTGCGGCGACCGCTTGGCGTGTGGCTGGATGGGCGGCGACCTTGGTGCCGTAGACGAGGGCGGTGAGCCGCCAGCCGGCCTCCAGCGCGTCCATGACGAGCTTAAGGCCCTCGGCCACGAACAGGCCGGTGCGCTCGCGCTCCTTCTTGAGCGCCAACGCGCGGATATCCTTGACGAGCGGATTGGTCAGGCTCGTTACCACGGTGGGCGCGGTCACGACCGGCGCGCGGCGCTCGGGCGGGCGATAGGGCGCGTCGGTGGGCGAACGGCGGCGGGTCATGGCGTCTGTGTCCCCGGCGTCCAGCGGCAATAGAGCGAGGTGGAGAGCGCCCGCGAGGGCAGCCCCGCGCGGGTCTCCTCGCGCAGCCACAATTCGCCCGATTGCAGCGTGCCGCCGAGCGGGCCGAACACCTCGGCCATCAGCTCGTGGAAGGCGACGAATGAGGCACGCATGGCATAGACGGTCAAGACAACGAAGCTTGGCCGCTCGGAGACGAGCTGGTGGGTGAGCTCAAGCAGGCGCGGCAGGTCGCGGAACACATCCCACACCTCGCCGTTGGGGCCGCGACCGAACTTGGGCGGATCGAGCAGGATGCCTTCGTAGCGATTGCCGCGACGGGTCTCGCGCTCGGCGAACTTCATGGCGTCTTCGCAGATCCAGCGGATCGGCAACGCATCCATGCCCGCAATGGCTTGATTCTCCCGGCCCCAGCCAATCGCCTTTTTTGACGCATCCACGTGCGTGACCTGCGCGCCGGCCGCCGCGGTCAGCAAGGAGGCAAGGCCCGTGTATCCAAACAGATTGAGCACCCGCGGCCGGTCGTCGCGGGCGGCAAGCCGCTGGCAGGCGTCGGTCCAGTGGGTCTCCTGCTCGGGAAATAGCCCGACATGGCGAAACGAGGTGAAGCGACCGAGAAACTCCACGTCGCCCATGCGCATGGGCCAGGTCTCGCCAAGCGGCGTGCGCATTTGCCAGCGGCCGGGGCCTTCCTCTTCCTTGTCGCCCGTGAAAATCGCGTCAGCCTTCTCCCATACGGTGGCCGGCAGCCGGCGGCTGCCGAGCGCCTGCGGCTCTGGTCGATCAATCACATAGCGGCCATAGCGCTCGAGCTTGCGGCCCGCGCCCATGTCCAAGAGGCGGTAGTCGTCCCAGCCGGCGGTCTCCAGCACCACGGGCACGCGCGCCTCGAGCGGTGCGGTCGCGCGCGCGGCGGCGTCCGCGGCGGGTGGCCGCATGCTGGCTTTGGACGGGGGATGCTGTGACACGGCGCGCCTGCCTCATGGCTGATGGGCCGTTGATGCTACGGATGGCGGGGCGGGTCAATCGGGCGTGCCGACGCGGCATCCACAGGGGCGGGCGCGGAGCGCGGGGCGCGATCGTGTGGTTTGGGTTTCCCCGCGGTCGTTAACAGGCTATCCTCTTGGCTTGATCCGCCGGGCGATCCGCCGCGTACCGTCACAAGAGGACACTCGCTCCTCAGTCATGGAACCGCCGGTCCGCCTGATCCGTTCGTCGCCGCCGTCATAAATCCGAGACCTGAATCGTGTTTGTCGATCACCACGATCTGCCGCGCTGGGAGCCGCCGATGACGGGCGAACCGGAACCGCGCCATTTCCGGACTCTGTTCTTGTCCGACGTGCACTTGGGCACGCGCGGCGCGCAGGCGGAAATGCTGCTGGACTTCTTGAAGTACCATGATGCCGAGACGCTCTATTTGGTCGGCGACATCGTGGATGGCTGGCGACTGCGCAAGTCGTGGTACTGGCCGCAATCCCACAATGACGTGATCCAGAAGCTGTTGCGCAAAGGGCGCAAGGGCGCTCGGATCATCTACATCCCCGGTAACCACGATGAGTTCCTGCGTGACTACGCGGGCTCGCATTTCGGGGTGGTGGAGATCAAGGAAAACGACATCCACGTGACGGCGGATGGTCGTCGCCTGCTGATCATGCATGGCGATGAGTTCGACGTGGTGGTGCGCCGTTTGCCATGGCTCGCCCATGTCGGCGATGTCGCCTACACGATCGCGCTGGGTCTCAATACCATCTTCAACCGGGTGCGCCGTAAGGTGGGCATCCCCTATTGGTCGCTGTCGGCCTGGGCGAAGGCGAAGGTGAAGAGCGCGGTCAACTTCATTGGCTCGTTCGAGGAGACGCTGTCGGGTGAGGCGCGTCGGCGCCAGGTGGACGGCGTGGTGTGCGGGCACATCCACACCGCCGCCCTGCATAGCGAATTCGGCATCCAGTACATCAACACAGGCGACTGGGTGGAGAGCTGCACGGCGGTGGTTGAACACCATGACGGGCGGTTGGAGTTGATCACGTGGCGGCGTACGCCTATCAAGGCGTCGGTCGAAGAACCTGCCGACCAGGAGGCCCCAGCCGCCGCATGAACAAGCTTCTCATCGTGACCGATGCTTGGCACCCGCAAATCAATGGTGTCGTTCGGTCGATGGATCGGCTCGCGCGTGAACTCGTGCGGCTCGGCGTGGAAGTCGACATCCTGGCGCCGTCGGAGTTCAAGACGGTGCCGATGCCGGGCTATTCGGAGATTCGGCTCGCCATCACCAATCCTTGGCAGGTGCGCCGACGCATTGAGAAATCAAACCCCGACTTCATTCAAATCGCCACCGAAGGTCCGCTTGGCTTGATGGCGCGCGGCACCGCGTTGAAGCGGACGGGGTATACGACGACTTATCACACCAAGTTTCCTGAATATCTGGCCGCCCGTTTGCCCGTGCCGATCAAGTGGAGCTATGCGTTTCTGCGCTGGTTTCATAATGGGGGGCGCGGCTGCATGGTGGCGACGGAAAGCTTGCGGCAGGAATTGACCGCGCATGGCTTTCGCGACCTGCACATGTGGTCACGCGGCGTCGACACGGAGCTGTTCCGTCCGCGCGACGAACGCCCGATCGATTTGCCGCGGCCGGTGTTTTTGCATGT
>CALSBD010000143.1:0-7449 GCA_943373055.1 Rhizobium sp. Q54 | reverse complement strand
TCGCTGCCCTGTTGGCAATCGGCGAGATTTTCCCCGCACCGCTCGCCGCCGCCTTGGCCGAGCCGGTCACGCGGGCCTATCACACCCTCTTGGACCAGGGCGCGCGCCGCGCCGTGGAGGCACTTCCATGATCGAAAGCTGGCGTTGGTACGGCCCGTTCGACAAAATCACCTTGCCTGAGATTGCCCAGACCGGCGCATCCGGTATCGTCACCGCGCTGCACGAGATCCCCTATGGCGAGGTGTGGCCACGCGAGGTGATTGCCGCCCGACGCGACGAGATCATGGCGGCCGGGTTTAGCTGGGTGGTGGTGGAAAGCTTACCCATCCACGAGCGCATCAAGCGCGGCACCGGGGATCTGCGCCAGCTGTTCGCCAACTATCGGCAAAGCATGGCCAATCTCGCCGCTGAGGGCATCCACACCATTTGCTATAACTTCATGCCGCTGATCGACTGGACGCGCACTGACCTGGCTGCGCCTGTCGCCCGCGGCGGGACGTGCCTGCGCTTCAGCGCGCCCAAAATGGCCGCCTTTGAGATCCACATGCTGGGCCGCCGCGCCGCCGAGGACGACTATGGCGACGACGTGCGCCGCGAGGCGGCCATTTGGTTTCAACAGTCGACCGAGGACGATCGACAGGTGCTCCTGCACGCCATCATGGCTGGCTTGCCCGGCGCCTATGATCGCTACTCGATTAGCGAACTGAAGGTTGCACTCACCGGCTATGACGGGATTGGCCGCGATGAGCTGCGCGCCAACTATCGCCGTTTCCTCGAAGAGGTGGTGCCGGCCGCCGAAGACCTCGGCATGCGCCTGTGCGTGCACCCCGATGATCCGCCGCGCGACATCCTGGGCCTGCCGCGCATCGTCTCGAACGCCGATGATATCGCCCACATCCTCGACGCCGTGCCAGCGCGTGCCAATGGCCTCACGCTGTGCTCGGGGTCGCTGGGCGCCAATCCGGCCAATGACGTGCCGGCCATCGCCCGCCGGTTTGCCGACCGCATCCACTTCGCCCACCTGCGCAATGTGCGCAAGGATCCCGACGGTTCGTTTGAAGAGGCCGCGCATCTGGAGGGCGACACGGATATGGTCGCGCTGATCGCCGCGCTGATGACCGAGCAGCGCCGCCGCCACGCCGAGGGCCGCGCTGACGCGGTCATCCCGTTCCGGCCCGATCATGGCCACGAACTCTTGAGCGATATTGGCCGCGGCACCCACCCCGGCTATCCGCTGATTGGCCGCCTGCGCGGTCTTGCCGAACTGCGCGGGATTACCGCCGCTTTGTCAAAGACCTTGCCGCACTGAGCCGAGCCAATCGCCGCACCCATCCAATCGCCATTGGACGCAGGCCGCGCGATGGCCGATAGTGCAGTGTGGTCGGCGGCGGTCTTGGCGGACGGGCGGGCCGTGTGATCCCCTCCCGTCCAAAGATGGCGCGCGACCTTGCCTCAAGCGACCCTCGAACGGCTCAAGACACTCCTGTTAGGCATCGCGCTCGCTGGTCTCGTGGTCGGCTTGGCGCTGTCATGGGCCGGTCAGGCCGAACTTGCCACCTGGGTGTGGATCGCCGGCGTCGGGCCCGTGCTCGCCGCTCTCATCGTCGACATCGTGGTCAGCATCCGCGAAGGCGAAGTCGGGCTCGATATTGTCGCCGCCCTGTCGATGTCCGCCGCCCTGGTGTTTGGCGAAACCTTGGCCGCTGCCGTGGTGGCGGTGATGTATTCGGGCGGCGCGTTTCTGGAGAGCTATGCCGAGGGCCGCGCGCGGCGCGACATGAGCGACCTGTTGTCCCGCGTGCCACGCACCGCCACGCGCTACATCGGCGACACCCTTGAAGACGTCCCGCTCGATGCGATCAGCATCGGCGACCGTCTGCTCATCCGCCAAGGCGACGTGGTGCCTGTCGACGGTCGCATTGTCGATCGCGCCGCGTTTCTCGATACCTCAGCACTCACGGGCGAGTCGCTGCCGGTCCGTTTGGCGGTCGGCGCTGACGCGATGTCGGGCTCTACCAATGCCGGCGAAGCCTTTGATCTGGAAGCCACCCGCGAGGCGCGCGATAGCACCTATGCCGGCATCGTGCGGCTGGTGGAAGCCGCCCAAGCGTCCAAGGCGCCGATGGCGCGGCTGGCGGATCGCTGGTCCCTAGGCTTTCTCATCGTCACCGTCACGATTGCCGCGGCTGCCTGGTGGCTCACCGGTGATCCCATCCGCGCGGTCGCCGTGCTTGTCGTCGCGACCCCTTGCCCGCTGATCCTGGCGGTGCCGGTCGCGTTGGTGGCTGGCCTGTCGCGCGCCGCGCACTTTGGCGTGCTAGTCAAAGGCGCGAAGCCCCTGGAGGCGATGGCGCGCATCCACACCTTGATCCTGGATAAGACCGGCACCTTGACCGACGGCCGCCCACGGATTGTCTCCATCGCCACGGTGGGTGGCCTTGCTGAAGACGCCGTGCTGAGCGCCGCTGCCGCCCTCGATCAAGCGTCTAAACACCCCGTTGCTCAGGCCGTGGTGGCCGCCGCGAAGGCGCGCGGCCTCGCTCTTTCCTTGCCTGACGACGTCACCGAAACGCCTGGCGAGGGCGTGGCGGGGATGGTGGATGGCCACCCGGTGCTCGTAGGCGGCGCCGGTTTTGTCGCACGCGCGATCGGCGACGGCTCCGCCCGCGTGGCCCCCGCGGCGGCCGGCGCGGTGGTGGTCGCGGTCGCCATTGACGGCCGGCTCGCCGGTCATCTTGTCATGTCGGATCCATTGCGCGACGACGCGGCCGACATGCTCACCAACCTGCGCCAGCAAGGTCTCAGCCGCCTTTTGCTGGCGACCGGCGACCGCGCCGACGTGGCCGAGCGGGTCACTCAGGGGCTCGGTCTTGATGAGATCCACGCCGAGCTGACGCCCGATGGCAAGGTGGCCCTGGTCGTGGCTGAGCGCGCCCGCGGCCCGGTCATGATGGTCGGCGACGGTGTGAACGACGCGCCGGCCCTCGCCGTGGCCGATGTCGGCGTGGCCATGGGCGCGCGCGGCGCTGCTGCCTCGGCCGATGCCGCCGACGTCGTCCTGTTGGTCGACCGCATTGATCGACTTGCTGCCGGCATCGAGATCGCGCGCGGCGCGCGGCGCATCGCGCTCGAAAGCGTCGTCGTCGGCATCAGCCTTTCCATCATCGGCATGATCGCCGCCGCCTTTGGCCTCATCACACCGGTGCAAGGCGCGGTGCTCCAAGAGGTGATCGACGTCGCCGTCATTCTCAATGCCTTGCGCGCGCTGCGCATCGCGCCGCTTGGATCGAGAGGGCCGTCCGAAGGCCAAGCCTGACCCTGAACGGTACGAAGACAACGCACTAAAACAGAGCAGGCTCCTCTTTCCGCGGCCCGACGAGCGCTACCACGAACCGCTCCACTTCGACTAAACGACACTAGACCTAGAAACCAGCGTAGTTTTGACAATAGCGAGTTTTCCAGATCTTGAAAGCTTCGATCTTTTCACTATTGATTCAGTACATCCGTCAGAGACCCATGATTAACGCATTTAAACCAACCCGTTTAACAAATTAGCATCATGTTTGCGTGTAATTAGACTGCAACAAGACCAACAAAAAGCCAAACAAAACAACCGCAGACAAAACAGGAGAGATCGGATGTTCAATAAGTTTCTGAAGGACGAGTCGGGTGCCACCGCCATTGAGTACGGCTTGATCGCGTCGCTGATCGCCGTTGCCATTATCGCTGGCGCGACCGCGTTGGGCGGCAAGATGAACACCGCCTTCACCGACATCGCCACGCGCGTCAAGGGCAAGTGACGGGTATCCGTCCAGCCTAACGACCTCGCAACCTGGTCAGGACACGTCCCTGATCGTTTGCAAAAGCCCATGGAGTCCTCGTGACTTCATGGGCTTTGTGCGTTTTGGACCAGGTGGGTCGGGGTATTCGACCGTGCGGCGACGGAAGTCGAAGGCTGGTCTTTAGCCGGCCTCGAGAATCAACGTGCCTTCGAACACCTCGCGCGCGACCGTGTGAATGATGCGTGCAATCCGCGGTGCCGCCTCGCCGCCACTGCCAAGGCGCATGACGAGACCGACCGAGCGCAAGATGCGCGGCCCCTCGATGGGCACCACGACCACGTCGGAATCCTCAGCGCCGATCTCGGAGCGAACATAGAGGGCCGGCAGGAACGCCAGGCCCATGCCCATGCCGGCCATTAGCCGAATGGCGTCCAAGCTGTTGCCCTCATAGTCGGATCTCAGCCGCGCGCCGAGCGCCTCGCACAGGTCCGCCACCTGTTGGCGCAGGGCGTAGGCCGGGCCGAGCGACAGCACCGTTGCCCCCTTCAGCGCCGATCGCGGCACGCGCCCCTGCGTGGCGAACGGGTGGTCGCGCGCCACCACGAGCTCCAACGGTTCGCGAAACAGACGGATCGTCTCGAAGTCGCCGCGCACCGGCAATTGCACGAGAATGAGATCAAAGTCCCCTCGCCCCAGCCCTTGGACAAGCACATCCGGCGTGCCCTCGCGAATATAGAGGCTCAGGTCAGGGTGCCGCGCGTGCAGCCGTGCGATGACGTGAGGCAAGAGATACGGCCCCAACGTCGCCGAGGCGCCAAAGCGGATTTTACCCGACAGCCCCGAGCGTGACGCCTCGAAATGATCGACGAGGTTTTGCGTCGCCGCCAAAATGCCGCGCGCGCGCTCCAACACCTCCCGCCCGGCCGGCGTGAGGATCACGCCGGGACGACTGCGCTCGACCAGGACCTGGCCAAACCGTTTCTCAAGGTTGGCGAGCTGGATCGACAGCGAGGGTTGGCTCACGCCGCAATGCTCGGCCGCGCTTTTGAAACTGCCGGTATCCGCCAACGCCACGAAGTATTCGAGTTGTTTGAGGGTCGGCAGGTCACGCATGGTGGCTTCACCTCACAGGAATTCGTCCTCGGCACCCGCACCTTCATTGAACGACGGCGGCGGCGGCGCGCCATTGGTGCCACCAGGCGCGTCGGAGCGGAACAACTCGTTAGGCAGCCATGTGGCCAAATCCGGGAAGGCCCACAACACCCCAAGCGCCACCAACTGCAACACGATGAACGGCAACACACCGCGATAGATCTGCTGGGTCGTGATCGACCGCGGCGCGACGCCCCTGAGATAGAACAGCGAGAACCCGAACGGCGGCGTGAGGAACGAGGTCTGCAACAGCACGCCCATCATCACGCCCAGCCAAATCGGATCCACACCCATGATCAACAACACGGGCGCCGTGATCGGCACCACGATGAACAGGATCTCGAAAGTATCCAAGAAGAAGCCGAGGATGAAGATGATCGTAAACACCGTCAGCAGCGCGCCGATCTGACCGCCCGGCATATTTTCCAAGAAGCCGCGCACCATGTCGCCGCCGCCCATTTGGGTGAACACCAACGCGAACGCGGTCGCGCCCAACAGGATGATGAACACCATCGACGTGATCGACATGGTCGACAGCGATGCCTGGAAGATCGTCTTGATGTAAGTAAGCCCCAGCTTGCGTGAGGTCAGCATGGCGAGGAACGCAAGGCCAAGCACCACCAGAATGAAGGTGAGCAGGCCCGTGGCGCCATAGAGCGAGGCGACGATGATCAAGGCGATCAAAAAGCCGGTCCAAAACCACAACAGCTTGCGATCGCGCTTGGGATCACCTTCCGCGCCCAAATAGGCATCGGCGAACAACTTCACCGCGGCCAGGAACAACGCGCCGACCGCGCCCACGCTGGCGCTTTCGGTTGGCGTGGCCACGCCCGAGATGATCGAGCCCAGCACCGCCACGATGAGCGTGATCGGCGGGATCATGGCGGTGACGACGCGCACGACAAGCCCCGCGCGCTCTTCGGCCGTCATGGCGACCGGCGGACAGGTCTGCGGCGCCACGATCGCGCGCCAAATCACATAGCCTGTGTAAAGCGCAACCAGCACGAGGCTGGGGATCATGGCACCGGCGAACAGATCGCCCACCGAGACGGTATCGCTAGCGAAATTGCCCAAGGCGAGCTGCGCGGCCGAATTGGCGCCCTGCAGGATGTCGGCCATGAAGATGAGCACGGTTGAGGGCGGAATGATCTGCCCCAGCGTGCCCGCCGCGCAGATCGTGCCGCAGGCGAGCTTGGGGTCATAGCCCGCGCGCATCATGGCCGGCAGGCTCAACAGGCCCATGGTGACGACAGTGGCACCCACCACGCCCGTCGCTGCACCCAATAACGCACCCACCAACACCACCGAGAGCGCCAGACCGCCCCGCAAGGTGCCAAACACCTGCCCCATGGTGGTCAACAGCGTCTCGGCTATGCCCGATCGCTCCAAGACCACACCCATGAAGACAAACAGCGGCACGGCGACGAGCACCGGATTGGTCAACACGCCCCAGAACCGATTAGGCAAGGCGGCAAACAACGCGGCGTCGAACGCGCCCACCCAGATGCCGACAAAGCCGACGAGGATCGCCAGGCCTCCTAGCGTGAAGGCCACCAAATACCCAGCCATCAGGAACACGATGATGAGCAGGAACAGTCCAGCCGCCATCATCTGCCCAAGCAGCGCCGCATCCATGGTTCGTGCTCCTGATTTACGCGTTGTGGTCGGCGTTGTGGTCGGCGTCGTGGGTGGAGTGGGTCAGCACGTATTGTTCACGGCCCGACAGGACCAAGATGCCGCGCAAGATGAACGCGAGCCCCTGCATCGCGATCAGGGCGATGAAGCCGAGAAGGGCCGCCTTGAGGATCCAGAAATTGCCCATGCCGCCCGGGTTGAGCGAACCTTCGTCGGAGGCATAAGACGCTGACCAAAAGGTCCACACCGCGCTGCCGAACACCCACAGGAACGGCCCCAATAAGACGATCGACATCACAAGATCAGACAGCGCCCGCTTGCGGTTGGACCAGCGCGCATACAGCACATCGACGCGGACAAACCCGCCCGACATCATGGTGTATCCCGCGCCCAGCACGATCACGACCACATGTGACCAAATGTATGACTCTTGCAGCCAAATCGGGCTCGTGCCCACCGCGTAGCGCAGATATACCGTGGCGAAGCACAACAGCACCGTGGCCAGCGCGGCCCACGCCACCACGTAGCCGCTCCACCGGCACACCGCGTCGATTCCGGAGACCGCGCCCGCGGTCACACGCACCCATCCGGGCTCCGGCCCGGCTTGCCCCTTGGTCATCGCTCGCATCCCACCTCCAGGAAGCACCGGTTCGGTCCCGGTGTCCGGCTCCCACGTTGTTGTCGTCTGGTGCGGGCTACTGGCAGCCACCCGGCAGCGCAAATTGAGATGGCGCTGAAGATTTCAACGGGGTGAAATAGGTTTTTTTGCTCTGTTTTAATCAAACAAGCGATCTCGATAAGTTTTTTTAAAGATGCAAAAGCGGCCCGCACGCTGCGTTGCCGACCGATCGACGGTGCCCATATGCCCGCCGACTTCAAT
>CALSBD010000142.1:0-7457 GCA_943373055.1 Rhizobium sp. Q54 | reverse complement strand
GCACCCGCATCCAACGCTTCTGTGGCAATTTGCGCTGAGGGGTTTGGCCGGTTCAGGCTGGGGTGGATTTTGGCCATGGGTCATCTCTGTGGATGGGTTGACCCCCTCTCCCTGTCCCTCCCCCGCCAGGGGGGAGGGGACGGTCGAAGGATTGTTGAGTGAATTGAATGGCTTAAATGTTCTTCGACCCCAATTCAGGCGTACTCTCCCCTTTGGCGGGGGAGGGACAGGGAGAGGGGGAGCCCCGCGCGAGGAACCAATTAAGCTTCTGAACTCATTGATAATTGCGTCTCAGCCTGTGGTTCATGTCACCTACCTCCTCAAGGGGAGAAGCAAAGTCACTTCCCTTGCCGCTTCCCACCCCATCATCGCCCGTCTAATCTTCCGGCAAACCCCGGCACTGTGAGAACCGGGTGGGGAGGTCCGCGTGGCGCTACCGTCGAATGATCAGATCATTATTTCGTGCGCCATTACGGGGTCGATCCATACCCCCTCGATGAGCCCGTATTTGCCCGTCACGCCCAGCGAGATCGCCGAAAGCGCGATTGGGGCGGCGCAGGCGGGGGCGGCGATCCTGCATTTGCATGCGCGCGACCCCAAGGACGGCCGGCCGACGCCCGATCCAACCGTGTTTGGCGCTTTCCTGCCCCAGATCGCCAAGGCGACTGACGCTGTGATCAACATCACCACGGGGGGCGGGCAAAAGATGAGCGTGTCGGAGCGCATGGCCGGTGCCTTGTGGGCGGCGCCGGAAATGTGCTCACTCAATATGGGCACGATGAATTTCGGCCTGTTTCCCATGGCGGATCGGCCGCGCACCTATCAGCATGACTGGGAATTGCCGCATCTGACCGGCAGCCGTGACTTCGTGTTCAAGAACACGTTTTCCGACATCGACACCATCCTTGATGAGATGGGCGCCAAACGCGGGGCGCGGTTTGAGTTCGAGTGCTACGACACGGGGCACCTTTACACGCTTGCCCACTATCTCGATCGCCAGCGCATCGAGCCGCCGGTGTTCGTGCAGTTTGTGCTCGGGGTGCTGGGCGGCGTGGGGGCGGATGCCGACGCGCTCTATACGCTCAAGCAGACCGCCGACCGGCTGTTGGGTGATCGCTATCGGTTTTCCGTGGCCGCAGCCGGGCGTGCGCAGTTTCGGCTGACCACGGTGGGCGCGATCCTGGGTGGGCATGTGCGCGTGGGGCTGGAGGACAATCTCTATCTCGACAAGGGCCGGCTGGCGGAGACAAACGCCGCGCAGGTGCGCCGGGTGCGCGAGGTGATCGAGCCGCTCGGCTTCAAGATTGCCACGCCGGACGAGGCGCGCGCGGTGCTTGGCCTCAAGGGTCGCGACAAGGTGGCGTTTTGATGCGCGCGTTTCATGATCCCGTTTCAATCCGGCATGATCCGCCCGGCTTCGTTGTCTCCGGCCGGCCGCAACCCAGTCCAGAGCGGCCCGAACGGGTCGGTTTGTTGCTCGAAGGGTTGGCGCAAATGGGCGCGCGGGTGGAGGTGCCAGCACCTGTGACGCTCGCCGCCTGCGAGGGCATTCATACGCTGCGGTACCTGACGTTTCTGTCGACCGTGGTGGAGCGCTGGGCGCGGCTGCCGGGGGCGAGCGACGTGCCGCTGCCCAATATCCACGCGCTCGGTCGGCCCGGCTTGCCGACGCCGGGATATCCCGCCTCGGTCGTCGGGCAAGTGGGCTATCACTTGGGCGATGGCTCCTCGCCCATCACGGCTGACACCTTGCCGTCGGCGCTGGCGGCGGCTGGGTGCGCGCTGGCGGCGGCGCGGGCGGTGATATCGGCAGAGCGTGCGGCCTATGCTTTGGCCCGTCCACCGGGCCACCATGCCAGCGCCGACATGGCGGCGGGGTTTTGTTATCTCAACAACGCCGCACTCGCCGCGCAGGCGGTGGTTGCCGCCGGCGGCCGGCCGGCGATTCTGGATATCGACGTGCACCACGGCAATGGCACGGAAGCGATCTTCTATGATCGGGCCGACGTGTTGACCGTCTCGCTGCACTGCGATCCAGCCCGGTTTTATCCCTTCTTCTGGGGCTATGCCGATGAGACCGGCTTCGGCGCTGGCGAGGGATATAATCTCAACATTCCGCTGCCACGCGGCACGCAAGACGACGCCTATCTCGACGCGTTGGACCACGCGTTGGCGCGGGTTCAGGCGTTTCGCCCCAGCGTCTTGGTGGTCGCGCTCGGGCTTGATACGGCGGCGGAGGATCCGTTCCAGGCGATGGGCATCACACAGGGCGGCTTTGAGCGAATCGGTCGGGCGATCCGGGCGACAGGTCTGCCGTTCGTGATCGTGCAAGAGGGCGGCTATCCCGCGCCGACGCTGGCCGGCAATTTGGCGGCGTTTCTGTCGGCCGCGGCGCCATGAGCGCGGTCGTTTATCGCCCTGCGCGGCCGGGCGAGGGTGCGCTGATTGCGCGCATGGTGCGGCAGCTCGCTTTGGACATTGGCGCCACCACGGTGCCTCAGGTGACGGGGGAGCATGTCGAGACGCTCGCCTTTGGCCCCGCGCCGGTGCTGCGGCTGCATGTGGCCGAAGTCGACCATGAGCCGGTCGGGTGTTTGGTGGGCGAAGTCATTTACTCGACCTGGCGTGGCGCGCTGGGGCTATATGTGTGCGACCTTCATGTGGAGGCGCCCTGGCGCGGGCGTGGCATTGGCGTCGGCCTGTTGCGCGCCGCGCGGGCGGCGGACCCGCGGCTCAAATTCTTCAAGCTGGAAGTCACCGACGACAACGAAGCCGCGCGGCGGTTCTATTGTCGGCAGGGATTCACCGTTCTGGAGGATGAGCGCACGTTCGTGCTCGACGGCGCGGCGTTTGAGCGGTTTTGAGCTCCACCACTCAAGAGGCGCGCGAGAGCCAGGAGTTGATCCGGTTGACGAGCTTGGTGGCGATGGCGCGCCGGTCGGCCTCTTGCACCGATGCCCACGGGTCGAGCGCGGAGGTGGTGCCCACGGTCACCGGCTCCTGGTCGCGCACGCGGAAGACCACCTGATTGGATTGGTCGACCACCTCGAAGGTGTAAAAGATGGTGGCCGCAAAGGTGTGCGAGGCCGCCGCCAGACGTCCGACGATTCGATAGGTCACTTCGGGCGTCTCGGGCGCACGGATGACGCGGATCTTTTGGCGCGGGGCGAGCAGCACGATCTGCTCGGTGAGTGCGTCGCCTTGGTTGCCGGGGATGCCTTCGAACGGCTCGATATAAAAGGTTGCCTTCTCGGCGGTCGACGACGGGGGCGGGAAGTCACGCAAGATGCCGCCGCCGATGCTGTCGGCCGCGCAGCCGGCGAGCGCGAGCGTCGCGAGGCCCGCGAGCAGGGCCCGCCGGGTGGTGCGCGTCACCGCGCCGCGCTGGGGCGTATCAGAGCCGATCACGTCGTTGATCCCGTTCGATGGCCATCGATGCGTTGTCTTGGCGTTGTGGCCGTCCGCCCGCGCGCCGTCAAGAGCGCACAACCAGATCGAGGCTCTGCTGTGACAGCGGCTCGGGGTCCGCGCTGGTGGTCAGGTAGGTCTGGCCCAGGCACATGGCGGTGTGGCTGTCGGAATCCATGATGATCATGTGGGTGAACAACACCATGTCCGGCTCGATTTCGACCGTGTTGCCGCGATAGAACATCGGCCAGTCCATCCAGCTGGGCGCGAAGCGGGCGCCGAGCGAGTAGCCGCAGGCATTGAGCCGGTGCGGCATCAAACCGCGATCGTCCATAGCGCGGGCGTGGGCCTCAAACACATCGCCGAACGTGCGCCCCGGCCGCATCGCCGCTTCCACTGCTTTCAGCGCGGTGAAGGCGGCCGCGTGTAGCTCTTCATGGCGCGGCGTCGCGGCACCTACGCACACGGTGCGCATGAGGGCGACATGGTAGTTGGCCGACACACCGGCGAACTCCAGCGTGATCTGATCGCGCGGATCCAAGAGACGCCGGCCGCTCTTCGTGCGGCACAAAAGCGCGTCGGGGCCGGAGCCGAGGATAAATGGGTTGCCGGGATAGTCGCCGCCGCCTGCCAGCACCGCCCCTTGCATGGCAGCCAGGATGGTCGCTTCGGACGCGCCCGGCGCGATGGCGAGGTGACCGGCATCCAACGCGGCATCGGCAAGCCGGGCCGCAGCACGAACATGGACGATCTCGGCGGCGCTCTTGGTCACGCGCAGGCGCGGCACTACGTCGGACGCGTCGATCAGATCGGCGAAGGTGCCCAGCTGCTCATCGATCATGCGGCCGTTGCGCGCGGTCAGCCCGTGGGTGTCGTATTCCACGCCCAGCTTGGCGCCCAACAGGTTCATCTCGAACAACAGGTCTTTCAGCTGGCTTGCCGGCGAGGCCTCGGTCCGGTCGACCCAGATGCGGATATCCTCCAGGATCGAGGTGTGGCGTGCTTGGCGCAGGTCGGCGGAGCGGGTGAGCAGCACCTTACGGCCGGTCTGCGTGACAATGAGGCACTGGAAGAAGCAGAAGCCGAAGGTGTCATAGCCCGTGAGCCAATACATCGATTCCTGAGCGAACAAGAGCATCGCGTCGAGCTTTTTCGCCTTCATCGCCTCCAGGAGCCGGGCCTCGCGGGCCGCGAACTCGTCCATGGTGAAGTGCAGGGCCATTGACGTTCTCCAAAGGTCGACGAAAGGAAGGAAAGGGCAGGGGGCGCGCCGATCACGGAGCGATCATGATCGCGGAAACCAAGCGGCCATAGTCCGGCTCGCCGCGGTGGGTGGCACGGCGATAAGAGAAGAAGCGGTCCTCATCGGCATAGGTGCACTGAGCGAGGTCCATCGCGGTGCCGACGCCAGCCATTGCCAACCGATCGAGGATGTAGGCCGGCAGATCGAACCAGGCATGACCGTCCTTGGGCGAGGGGCGAAAGTAACCCGCGTTGACAGGGGCGGCCGAAACGAAGCGATCGACGAACTCCGGGCCCACCTCGTAGTTGGCGCCCGAGATGGTCGGCCCCAGCACGGCAATGATCCGCGCGCGATCAGAGCCCAGCGATTCCATGGCGGTGAGTGTCGCTTCAATGACGCCGGTGAAGGCGCCCTTCCAGCCAGCATGGGCGGCGCCAACGACGCGGGCGTCGGCATCGGCGAACAGGATCGGCCCGCAGTCGGCGGTGGAGACGCCAATCGCAAGGCCGGGCGTGGCGGTCGCCAGAGCGTCACAGCGGGCGGTCTCGCCGGGCGCGAACGGGGCGTCCACGATCACGCAGTCGGCGGAGTGGATCTGATAGGGCATCACGAGCCGGTCCGGCCGCGCACCGAGCTGGTCGGCGACGCGCGCGCGGTTGGCGGCCACGTGCTCGCGGTTGTCCGATGAGCCAAACCCGATATTGAGCGATCTGTAGAGGCCCTGTGATACGCCGCCTTGGCGGGTGAAAAAGCCGTGGCGCACGCCCGGGCGCGCCAAATGCGGGGTCTCGATCATCCCACCATCCCGTCCCCTGCTTGCGGCCCGCCAGGGCTAGCCGCGAAGCAGTCCTCGTTGGGCGCGATGGTGGCGACCCGATCCGGGGTCGTCAAGGCAACGCAAGGGGAGAGGCGGGGATGTACGGGCGATCCCTGTTCGAAAAGCGAACGTAAGCGAGGTGCCGGGTGTGTCGGTCCGGGTGACTTGTGGGCGGCTCGGTGAGCTGAATGGCCCCATTTTAACGTTTCAGATGCCACATTTTCACATTCAAGAAAACGAGAATGAACGTTCGCTCTTGACTTATGATCCGATCGCGTGCTTTGTGCGAATAATCATTCGCGGATTAGACGCTGGCACGGGTGTGGCCGTGACGTGCTCTGGTTCGCCGCCCCTCGCGGAGAAGTCCCTAAGGGGTTGTCACCGTTGTTGCTAGCCTTGTGGACCCGTGTCTGCCATGCGCATGCCCGATCCCTCGCTTCATGCGGAGCGCCGCCAACAGATCTTGGAGGCGGCTATTCGCTGTTTCGTTCGCACCGGCTTTCATGGCACGTCCATGCAGGCGGTGTGCGCGGAAGCGGGCATGAGCCCCGGCAATCTCTATCGCTACTTCCGGTCCAAGACCGACATCATCGCCGCCATCATTGACGAAGAGCGCACCAAGATCGTCGAGGGCTTCGCCATTTTGGAAGCCGCCGACGATTTTCTGGGCACCTTCTTCCAGATGCTCGACCAGCATTTGTCCATGCATGGCAAGCGCGAAAATGTCGCCATGTGGTCGGAGGTGATGTCGGAGATTTGCCGGTCGGAGGAGATCGCCGCGCTTTATCAGTCGCTGGAGAGGGACTTGCGCGGCTCCATGGAGCGCGCGCTCCTCAAAGCGATCGAGCGGGGCCAAATCCGCCCGATGCTGCCGGCCGACCAAGTGGCCACGCTCCTCATCTCGCTCGGCGATGGGCTGTGCGCCCGCGCCGCGCTCGACACCACCATCGACCTCATGTCGCTGTCCAATCCCGTCAAGATGTGGACGCTCACCATCTTGAACCCCGTCCCCGACGCGGCCTCCCGCCCCGCCGCTCTGTCCGAACTTGCCTGATCGCGAGCCTGACCCGATGACCGAACCGACCGTTGACACCCCTCAGACCCCGCCGCCCGCGCCCGTGAAGACGCGCACGTCTTGGCTGTTGGTCTTTCTTGCCTTTCTCGCCGGCGGGGCCGGCGCGACCGCCCTGTTGCAGCCCCAGGTCTATGGTGAGGCCCGTGGCCTCGTCGAGCAGGCGGTGGCCGCCTACCACGCCCGCCGCGAGGCCTCGAAGCCCGCGCCTGTGGTCGTGCCGCCCCCGTCGGTGACCGTGGCGACCGCGCAGACCCGCGACCTGGTGGAGACCGTCTTGATGACGGGCACCCTGGTGCCGCGCGAGGAGGTCTATGTGGCTGCCGAGATTGATGGTCTGGCCGTCACCGAAGTCCTCGTGGAGGAGGGCGACCGGATTGAGGCCGGCGCGGTGATGGCGCGGCTGTCGACGACCACCCTTGATGTGCAGGACGCTCAGCTCGCCGCGACGCTCTCGCGCGCAGAGGCCGCGATCTTGCAGGCGGGTGCTCAGATCAACGAAGCCGAGGCCGGTCTGTTGCAGGTCGAACAATCCTTCGAGCGCATTCAAACGCTGCGGCGCACCGGCACGGTGACGGCGGCCGCGTTTGACGATGTGAGCGCGCAGCGCACCGCCGCGATTGCCCGCGTGGCGACCGCGCGACAGGGGCTGGCGCTGGCGGAAGCCGAGAAGGCCTCCGCCCTTGCCAGCCGTCGCGATCAGGAGGTGCGGCGCGCGCGCACCGAGATCAAGGCGCCGTTCGCCGGCATCGTCACCCGCAAGACCATTCGGCTCGGCCAGATCGCCTCGATGGCCTCGGGGCCGCTGTTCACGCTCATCCGCGACGGTGCGATTGAGCTGGAGGCGGATGCCTCCGAGACGACCCTTGAGCGCATCCGCGAAGGCCAGGTCGTCAAGGTTATCACCGCGGGTGGCA
>CALSBD010000141.1:0-7488 GCA_943373055.1 Rhizobium sp. Q54 | reverse complement strand
CGACGCCGAAGGGGAAACCGCTCGCGTCACGGTGCGTATAGAGTGAGCGGTGCGCGTTTTGGGCTTCAGGGACCGGGCCGTTCACCTTGGCGGTGTGATTTGTCAGCTGTGCGGTCGTGCCCCCTTCCGATCCCCGACGTGATCTCCTATTTAGGGAGAGAAGAGAATCCAAGCACCCGTCTGGGGGCCTGTGCTCTTGAGCCAGTTTCACCCGCGCTGATCCGCCCGCACCCTTGAAGGCCGCGACGATCAGCCGGCGCCGACCCAACCCGCGTTGACCACCCGGTCGCGCATCGCCCGACCCAACCGGTGCCCCGCGCCGGTCCATTCCCGAGGGGATCAGCATGTCGTATTCCAAGGATCCGGTGGCCGCGCTGTCCATGCTCGTCCCCATGGTCGTCGAGCAGACCAACCGCGGCGAACGGTCCTACGATATTTTCTCCCGCCTCCTGAAGGAGCGCATCATCTTCATCACCGGCCCGATCGAAGACGGCATGGCGACGTTGGTGTGCGCGCAGCTTCTGTTCCTGGAATCGGAGAACCCGAACAAGGAAATCGCCATCTACGTTAATTCGCCCGGCGGCTATGTGACCTCGGGCTTGGCGATTTACGACACCATGCAGTTCATCAAGCCGGCGGTGTCGACCTTGTGCATCGGCCAGGCCGCGTCGATGGGATCGCTGTTGTTGACGGCGGGCGCCAAGGGCAACCGGTTCTGCTTGCCCCATAGCCGTGTGATGGTTCATCAGCCCTCGGCCGGCTTCCGTGGCCAAGCCTCCGACATTTCCATCCAGGCGCAGGAAATCCTCGCCCTGAAGCGCCGCCTCAACGACATCTACGTCAAGCACACTGGTCAGACGCTGGACGCAGTCGAAAAGGCGCTGGAGCGCGACAACTTCATGACCCCGGATCGGGCTAAGGAATTCGGCCTGATTGATGAGGTCATCACCGACCGGGCGTCGCTGGAAGCGATCGCCTGAGCATTGAACGAACGGAATCAAGTGCGCGGTAGCGGGACACCCGACGCGGCACATATCTTGTATGGTTCCCGTCAGAGCCCCAAGGGCGTGTCGAAATAGGCACAATCCCCAGGGAATGGCGGGTCATATGAGGTGTCACGCGAATGGGAACAGCTGCCGCGTTAAGACAACCTTGATCCGTCAAGCCATAGCATGCTTCGATCCGTGATCGGGTACGCGGCGTGGTGTTGAGTTCGTACCCGGATCGAAGGCGAGGGCCTTCGGCTCGCGGACACCGACCCTGAGGCCTTCGGATGAAACCGGCGGCGGCGAGGGGCGGAGATGGGGAGAAAGGAAGCGTGCGGTGGCGTCCGTCGCCCGCGGTTCGGTCACTCCCACACGACGAGGACGATGATGAGCAAAGTCGGCGGAAGCGACACCAAAAACACGCTTTACTGCTCGTTCTGCGGCAAGTCCCAGCACGAGGTGCGCAAGCTGATCGCGGGTCCCACCGTGTTCATCTGCGACGAGTGTGTTGAACTGTGCATGGATATCATCCGTGAGGAGAACAAATCCTCGTTGGTGAAGTCGCGCGACGGCATTCCCACCCCGCGCGAGATCTGCAACGTGCTTGATGACTATGTCATTGGTCAGGTGCGCGCCAAGAAGGTGCTCTCCGTTGCGGTGCACAACCACTACAAGCGGCTGAACCACGCCTCCAAGAACAACGACGTGGAGCTGGCGAAGTCGAACGTGTTGCTGATTGGTCCGACCGGTTCGGGCAAGACCTTGTTGGCCCAGACCCTGGCGCGCATCCTTGATGTGCCGTTCACCATGTCGGACGCCACCACGCTCACCGAAGCCGGCTATGTCGGCGAGGACGTGGAAAACATCATTTTGAAGCTTCTGCAGGCGGCCGACTACAATGTCGAGCGCGCCCAGCGCGGCATCGTCTACATCGACGAAGTCGACAAGATCAGCCGCAAGTCGGACAATCCCTCCATCACCCGCGACGTGTCGGGCGAGGGCGTCCAGCAGGCGCTGTTGAAGATCATGGAAGGCACGGTGGCGAGCGTTCCCCCACAAGGCGGTCGCAAGCATCCCCAGCAGGAGTTCCTGCAGGTCGATACCACCAATATCCTGTTCGTGGTCGGCGGCGCGTTCGCGGGCCTCGACAAGATCATCTCCGACCGCGGCCGTGGCACCTCGATCGGCTTCAAAGCCAAGGTGCAAGGCCCCGAGGGTCGCCGGGTCGGCGATCTCTTCAAGGAGGTCGAGCCCGAGGACCTGTTGAAGTTCGGTCTGATCCCGGAGTTCATCGGCCGCTTGCCGATCATCGCCACCTTGGAGGATCTGGACGAGGACGCCCTCATCAAGATATTGACCGAACCGAAGAATGCCTTGGTGCGCCAGTACCAGCGCTTGTTCGAAATGGAAGGCGTCGAGCTTACCTTCCACGAAGACGCACTGCGCGGAGTTGCACGCAAGGCGATCGAGCGGAAGACCGGTGCGCGCGGCCTGCGGTCGATCATGGAAGGTATTTTGCTGGAGACGATGTTTGATCTTCCCGGCCTCAAGGGCGTCAAGGAAGTCGTCATCTCCGACGAGGTGGTCAACGGCAAGACCCGCCCGCTCTACATCTATGAAGAGCGCGAGATGGAGCCGGCCGCGACCGCGTGATCGCGTGCGAGACTGGCCACGCACCCCTGTCAAAAAGGCTCAGGTTCACCCCTGGGCCTTCGCCGTTTGTGTCGTGCCAATAAAGTGCGTCCGTGTCGTTTCTCACGTTCGCGTGACAGTGCCGTAAACCATTGAATGAACTTGATGAACGAGCTTTGCCTGGGAACCGGTTGGAAGTCCGTCGATGGCTTGACACGGGGGGGTCTGAGGCCCACCTAATACCGGTCAAGTGCATCGTCGGGGCTTGTGCGTCGCGCCTTCTGGGCGGCGCTTGTCCTGATCGCCTGATCGCGCCGGTGCGTTCCCCGCCGGCATGATGCACCGTTGGACATGTGCGTGTCGTGCGTTTTCCCAGGCATGTGCATGGGCCGATTGGAAAGGATATCCCTCAATGTCACGTAAGTCCGTCCGGACCCCGATCGATCCCGCGAGCGTGTATCCCGTGCTCCCGCTGCGCGACATCGTGGTGTTCCCCCACATGATCGTGCCGCTGTTCGTGGGTCGCGAGAAGTCGATCCGTGCGCTCGAAGAGGTGATGAAGGAAGAACGTCAGGTTCTGCTCGCCACCCAGAAGAATGCGTCCGATGACGATCCCGCTGCCAAGGACATTTATGAAGTTGGCACGTTGGCCAGCGTCCTTCAGCTGTTAAAGCTGCCTGATGGCACCGTGAAGGTGCTCGTGGAAGGCTCAAGCCGCGCCGAGGTGGTCGCCTATACCGACCGCTCCGACATCTACGAGGCTGAGATCCGCTTGGTACCCGATGAGATTGCTGACCCGGTCGAGGTCGAGGCGCTCGCGCGGTCCGTGGTCACGGAGTTTGAGAATTACGTCAAGCTCAACAAGAAAGTGTCGCCGGAGGTTTTGGGCACGGTCACTCAGATCGATGACTATGCCAAGCTGTCCGACACCGTCGCCCAGCATCTCGCTGTAAAGATCCCTGAGAAGCAGGACCTGCTCGCGACCGCCTCTGTGGCCGGCCGCCTGGAGAAGGTGCTCGGCCTCATGGAGAGCGAGATCTCCGTGTTGCAGGTGGAGAAGCGCATCCGTTCGCGCGTCAAGCGCCAGATGGAGAAGACCCAGCGCGAATACTACCTCAATGAGCAGATGAAGGCGATCCAGAAGGAGCTCGGCGACGGCGAGGACGGCAAGGATGAACTGGCCGAACTCGAAGAGAAGATCGCCAAGGCCAAGCTCTCCAAGGAAGCGCGCGACAAAGCCAACGCCGAGATGAAGAAGCTGCGCCAGATGTCGCCGATGTCGGCCGAGGCGACGGTGGTGCGCAACTATCTCGATTGGCTCATCTCGATCCCGTGGGGCAAGAAGTCCAAGGTCAAGCACGACCTCAAGCTGGCTCAAAGTGTGCTCGACACCGATCACTATGGCCTCGACAAGGTCAAGGAGCGCATTGTGGAGTACCTGGCCGTCCAGGTCCGCTCCTCCAAGCTGCGCGGCCCGATCCTGTGTCTCGTCGGCCCGCCCGGCGTGGGCAAGACGTCGCTGGGCAAGTCGATCGCCAAGTCGACGGGACGCGAGTTCGTGCGCATGTCGCTGGGCGGTGTGCGTGACGAGGCGGAGATCCGCGGCCACCGGCGCACCTATATCGGCTCCATGCCGGGCAAGGTGATTCAGTCGATGCGGAAGGCCAAGAAGTCCAACCCGCTGTTCTTGCTCGACGAAATCGACAAGATGGGCATGGACTTCCGGGGGGACCCATCGTCGGCGCTGCTTGAGGTGCTCGATCCGGAGCAGAATGGCTCGTTCATGGACCACTATCTGGAGGTCGAGTACGACCTCTCGGATGTGATGTTCGTGACGACGGCCAACACGCTCAACATCCCGCCGGCGCTTCTCGACCGCATGGAAGTGATTCGCATCGCCGGCTACACCGAGGACGAGAAGGTCGAGATCGCCCATCGGCACTTGCTGCCCAAGGCGATCAAGGAGCACGGGCTGGAGAAGGGCGAGTTCGCGCTCGCCGACGAAGCCCTGCGCACCATCATCCGCCGCTACACCCGTGAGGCGGGCGTGCGAAACCTTGAACGCGAGCTGTTCACGCTCGCCCGTAAGGCGGTCAAGGAAATCGTGTTGGAGAAGGAGACCAAGCGCACGGTTTCCATCACCGCCGATAACTTGGAATCGTATCTGGGCGTGCCGCGCTATCGGTATGGCGAGGCGGAGTTCGAGGATCAGGTGGGTGTCGTCACGGGCCTTGCTTGGACCGAGGTGGGTGGTGAGCTTCTGACCATCGAAGCCGTCATGATGCCTGGCAAGGGCAAGATGACGGTGACCGGCAACCTGCGCGACGTGATGAAGGAGTCGATCTCCGCGGCGGCGTCGTATGTGCGCTCGCGGGCGGTTGACTTCGGCATCAAGCCGCCGTCGTTCGACAAGCGCGACGTGCACGTCCACGTGCCCGAAGGCGCCACGCCCAAGGACGGTCCGTCGGCGGGTATCGCCATGGCCACCACCATCGTTTCGGTCATGACCGGCATTGAGGTGCGCCGGGATATCGCCATGACCGGCGAGGTGACGTTGCGCGGCCGGGTGTTGCCGATCGGTGGGTTGAAGGAGAAGTTGCTGGCGGCTCTGCGGGGGGGAATCAAGAAAGTCCTCATCCCACAGGAAAATGCCAAGGACCTCGCCGACATCCCCGAAAATGTGAAAAACGGGCTCGAAATCGTGCCGGTTTCGCGCATGGACGAGGTGTTGCGCCATGCGCTCGTGCGCATGCCAGACCCGATCGTGTGGGATGAAGCGGACGAGGCGGCGGCCGCCAAGGTGGCCACGCCCGACGACGGATCGGCCCTGGTCGCTCACTGACGATATGTTGATTTGCGGAGCTTTCCGCCAAAATCAGCATATTCAATTTTTCTGCAACTAGTAAAAGGCGCCGCACATTTGTTGCGGCGCCTTTTCCTTTAAGAAACCCTCTCGCTGCGGATGGGTATAGTTAATATCTGCAGGAAACAAAAACGTGCTTTTTCGGCTTGCGAACGTTTCAATTTCAGGGCTATTGCAGGGCCCGCGCATTGGTAAAACCAAACTTGTGCGGCGCCGCTCACAAAAGTATCTAGGGTCCCCGTGATGAATAAGAACGAACTGATTAGCGCCGTTGCGGCGAAAACCGGCCTGTCGAAGGCGATCGCCGGTCAGGCTATCGAAACGGCCATTGAAGTGATCATCGAGCAATTGAAAGCCGGTGAAGAAGTCAAAATCGTTGGTTTCGGCAATTTCCTCGTGACCAAGCGCGCGCCGTCGGAAGGCCGCAATCCGCGCACTGGTGAGGTGATTCAGATCCCGCCGGTCAACACGCCGAAGTTCCGCGCTGGTAAGGTGCTCAAGGATCTCGTCAATCCCTGATGCAGGCTGACGTCACAGGGTTGTGAACCCGCGTCGCGGGTCCGCCGACGGGGGTTTTTCTTTGGCCGCGGACAGGCGGCTTGCGGATGGTTAGCGGCGCTGCCACTGTTGCCCACCGTCGCAAGGAGGAAGCCTTTCATGGTGCGCGCCATTCGAGTTCACACGCCCGGTCCCGCCGAGGTCATGCAGTTCGAGACCATCACGGTCGGCGACCCGGGCCCTGGCGAGGCGCGCATCCGCCACACCGCGATCGGCATGAACTTTATCGACGTCTATTTCCGCTCTGGCCTCTATCCCGCGCCCATGGGCCTTCCGTTCACGCCCGGCGGCGAGGCGGCGGGTGTGGTCACCGCGGTGGGTGAAGGCGTCACCAACGTGAAGGTGGGTGACCGGGTCGCGTACGTGATCAATCTGGGGGCCTACGCCGAAGAGCGCTTGGCACCGGCTGATCGCCTGGTCGTGGTGCCCGATGGCATCAGCGATGATCAGGCGGGCGCCATGCTCCTCAAGGGCATGACGGTGCAATATCTGTTGCGCCGCACCTATCAGGTCGGTCCGGGCACGACGATGTTGATGCATGCCGCTGCCGGTGGCGTCGGCCTCATGGCCGGCCCCTGGGCGCGCCACTTAGGCGCCACGACCATCATCGGCACGGTCGGCTCCGACGATAAGATCGAGCTCGCCAAGGCCCATGGCTACACCCACGTGATCAATTACCGCACGCAGGACTTCGTTGCCGAGGTGAAGGCCATCACCGGCGGGGCGGGCGTCGATGTGGTTTATGATTCGGTCGGTAAGGACACGTTTCCAAAGTCGCTCGATTGCTTGAAGCCGTTTGGTCTGTTTGCCTCGTTCGGCAATGCGTCCGGCAATGTGCCCGATTTTCCGCTGTCCATGCTCGCACAAAAGGGCTCGCTGTTCGTCACGCGGCCAACGCTGTTCACCCATATCGCCAAGCGCGCGGACTTGGAGGCGATCTCCGCCGATCTCTTCGACATGGTCGCCAAGGGCATTGTGCCGGTGCCGATCAACCAGACCTATGCGCTTGCCGATGCCGTGCGCGCGCATCAGGACCTGGAGGGTCGCCGCACCACCGGGACCACGGTGCTCAAGCCCTAAGCGATCCCCTTGCAGCCCGCCGCCCGTGGCCCCACGATCGCCCATCCCTTGGGCACTTGGTGCTATGCACAAAAAATCGCTTCCGCTCGTCGCTCGCCCTTGCCATGATCACGTGGTCCGCCTGATCTTCGGGGAGGCGGGTTTGGGGAGACGGCATGGGACGATTGACGACGCATGTGTTGGACTTAGCCACCGGCCGACCGGCTCAGGGGCTCGCCGTTGAGCTATACCGCCTTGAGGCAGGCGAGCACCTCATTGCCGCGGCCGTCACCAATGCGGATGGCCGTCTCGATCAGCCGATCCTATCGGGTGAGGCGATGATCAAGGGCGTATATGAGTTGCGCTTTCAAGCTGGGGCCTATTTGGCCG
>CALSBD010000140.1:0-7490 GCA_943373055.1 Rhizobium sp. Q54 | reverse complement strand
GGCCGGCTGCGCCTGGCACGCCGGGTGATCATTGGCTACAGCACACGACTGTTGCATGCGGCGTTGTTTCTGGGCGCCGCGATGGCACTCGTCGCGTTCGTGGCGGCCCTGTGGATCGTCATCACCGTCTTGAGTTCGCCTGAGCGTTCGGTGCCGGGGTGGCCGAGCGTGTTCGTGTCGGTGATCTTTGTCGGCGGGCTCACCAACATCGTATTGGGCGTCATCGGCATTTATCTCGCCGAGCTGTTTGACTGGGCCAAGGGCCGCCCGCGATATGTGGTGCGCCAGCGACTGGGGGCCGCGGCTGAGGAGAACGCGTCGGTCTAGCGCGTAATCCAAATAAGTGGAAACCGGTTATTGGGTAAAGATCACGCGTAAACATAAACTTAGAGCGCCGATCTGATGCAATCAGATCGGATAGCGCTCGAATAGACGCCGCGAACAACCGGCCGCCTCGGTGTCGCGGCACACTTTTGCGCGGTCGCATAGCGCCTGGGCATGCGGCGGCGCTGAGCCGCCTTCGGAGGGCCAAATGGGGTATTTGTCACAAGACGCCTTGGCGCGGCTCGGCTTCAAGCACGTGGGACACAACGTCAAGATCAGCGATAAGGCGTCGATCTATAATTGCGATCGGATCTCGCTGGGCGATCACACGCGCATTGACGATTTTTGCGTGGTGTCAGGCACCGTCACCATGGGCCGCAATGTCCACATGGCGGTTTACTCCCATGTCGCCGGCGGAGAGCCGGGCGTGGAGCTCAATGACTTCGCCGGGCTCGCCTATGGCTGCCATGTGATTGCGCAATCGGATGACTATAGCGGCGCGACCTTGACGAACCCGACCGTCCCGGCGCGCTACAAGCGTGAAATCAAGGCCAAGACCGTGATTGGCCGCCACGTTATCCTCGGCGCGTTGACGGTCGTGCTGCCCGGCGTCGTCGTGGCCGAAGGGTGTTCGGTGGGCGCGCATTCGTTGGTGACGACGTCGACGAAGCCCTGGCACATGTATGTCGGCATCCCCGCACGCCCCTTACGCCCTCGCAGCCAAGACCTCCTCGCACTGGAGGCGCTTTATCTTAACAGTGAGAACGATGTTTGAGGCATGCTCTGGATGAGTGTCCACGCTCCGGCAGGCTGCGAAAACCGATGTCCATGGTCTCGCCGCATCCTTTAAGCGACCGAACCGCGATCCGGCCGCTCAGGTCTGGAAGCTCTCAGATTGTGTCGATCACTCGGCCAGCACCGGGGCGCCGCGGGGGCGAGTGAAGTGTTTGCGGTTCAGCACGAACACCAGGGCGACCGTGGCGAGTTGAGCGGCGAGCGCGAGGCCTGTGAGAGCCCAATAGGCGGTGCCGAATTTGGCGATTAGGCCGGCGCCGACAAGGCCTTTGTTGATGAAGAATTGCATCATCACCGCGAAACCGACGCCGGGGCATACGAGACCGTAGCTTGCGGGCGAGGCGTCCGCACCGGTGATGTAGCGACCCACATAACCCTGCGCCCTGAGTACGGTGACGCCGAACAATAGGAATGCGACTTGCACGCCGACAATTGCGGCCAACATGAAAAGAAAGTCGCCCTTGGCAAGGTGGGCATCAAAATGTTCGCCCAACCCATGATTGACACGCATCAAGAGGATGCCAAGCACGGTCATCAGCGGCACGATATTCGTAATCGTTGGGGCGGCTTCCGGATTAACCCCGTTTTGGGCCATCGAAACAAGACCAAGGATACTGGCCCCCAAGGCGACAATCACGGAGATAGAAAAGAAGATGGTGGCAAGCACGACGGCTATGCCAGCGGTGACCGGCGAAGTGGATAGCGCCGCAGAAGCAGACAAGCCGACGCCGATCATTGCCAAGGCGAACGCCGGCTGAACTTGAGCAAAGGAGTTGTTGGCCGCGAAATCAAAGCCACCCTTGCCAAAGATACGGCCATAGAAGCGGCCTAGCTGGCCGAGAGCCAACATGCCAGTTGCGAGGAAGGCAATCATGGCAAGGGGGAAAAGATACTCTACGACGCTCCACAGGCCGGGCACGAACACAAGACCCAGCACGAAGCCGACATTGATGGACATGGCGATCGCCAGCGGCAAGGCGAGCAGCTGGCTCTCCGCGTTGGTGGTCATCAGCTTTGCCATGCGCGGGCTTTTGCGGAAGGCGAAGAACTGGGCCAGATTCCAGGTCAAGAGCTTGAGGTTAAGGACCGAGAAGCCCGCGATGGCCAGGGCCGCTGTGGCGATCATGGCCTGCATGATCGGATCGCCGTTCAGCCAAGCAGCTGCGATGTCCTCGAACACCGGCACCTGCTGGCTTGGATGGGGAACCCACATATAGAGCCAGATAAAGAACGATACGGCGAGGCCGCCGGCACCGACTGACGACAGAGCGTATTGCGGAACCCAGGTATCGGCTGGGCGCGAGGTCGTGGACATGCAGTCCTCCAAAATTACATTCGAAAATACGAATATAATGTCTAATACTGCCCACCAATGTGGCAGCCTGTCGCATTCAAAAATACCTATGTGATGGCGGTGTGACGCTTGGGGGCACTAAGCCGGGCGGCAAGCGCATTTTGCCTAGCGGATCTGAAGGCTCTTTCGCGTAAGTCGCGCAAGCTGCCTTTTTAGACCCTACGTCAGGTCGCCACCAAACGAACAGGGCCGCCTGATGGGCGGCCCTGAGGTCGTGCGTTGGTGTTTCGACGGGCGGAACCGTCAGGCTCAGGCCTGCAGGTCGTAGCGGTCGGCGTTCATCACCTTGGTCCAGGCGGCGACGAAGTCGTTGACGAACTTCGTGGCGCCGTCGTCCTGGGCGTAGACTTCCGCATAGGCGCGCAGCACCGAATTGGAACCGAACACCAGGTCGACGCGGGTGGCGGTGTACTTCACCGCGCCGGTCTTGCGGTCGACGATCTCATAGACGCCGCCCGCCTTGGGCACCCAGCGATAGGCCATGTCGGTGATGACGGCGAAGAAGTCCGTCGTCAGCGCGCCCGGGCGGTCGGTAAACACGCCATGCCGCGCGCCGCCATGGTTGGCGCCGATGGCGCGCAGGCCACCGATCAGGCAGGTCATTTCGGCCGCGGTCAGGTCCATGAGCTGGGCCCGGTCAAGCAGCAGCTCTTCGGACGACACCGCGTAGTCCTTCTTCAGCCAGTTGCGGAAGCCATCGGCCGCCGGTTCCAGCCACTTGAAGCTATCGGCGTCGGTCATCTCCTGGGTCGCGTCGCCGCGGCCGGGAGCGAACGGCACTTCGATGGCCATGCCGGCCGCCTTCGCGGCCATCTCGACACCGACATTGCCCGCAAGCACGATGACGTCGGCGACAGACGCGCCGGCTGCAGCGGCGATCGGCTCCAGCACGGCGAGCACCTTCGCCAGACGCGCCGGCTCATTGCCTTCCCAGTCCTTCTGGGGGGCGAGGCGGATGCGCGCGCCATTGGCGCCGCCGCGGTAGTCCGACTTGCGGAAGGTGCGCGCCGAATCCCACGCGGTGGCGACGAGCTCGGTGACGGAGAGGCCAGAGGCGGCGATCTTCGCCTTCACGGCGCCGACGTCATAGGCCTTCGAACCGGCCGGAACCGGGTCTTGCCACAGGAGCACTTCCTTGGGGGCTTCCGGGCCGATGTAGCGGGTGGCCGGGCCCATGTCGCGGTGGGTCAGCTTGAACCAGGCGCGGGCGAACATGTCGGAGAAGTAGGCCGGGTCCTTGTAGAACCGCTCGGAGATCTGACGGTAGGCCGGGTCCATCTTCATGGCCATGTCGGCGTCGGTCATGATCGGGTTCAAGCGGATGGAGGGATCCTCCACATCGACCGGCTTGTCCTCTTCCTTGATGTTGATCGGCTCCCACTGCCAGGCGCCGGCCGGCGACTTCTTGAGCTCCCAATCATAGTTGAGGAGGAGGTGGAAGTAGCCGTTGTCCCACTTGGTGGGGTGCGTGGTCCACGCCCCTTCGATGCCCGATGTCACGGTGTCGCGGCCGACCGAGCGGGTGGCGTGATTCATCCAGCCCAAACCGGCTTCCGCGATGTCGGCGCCTTCCGGCGACGGGCCGATGAGGTCGGCATTGCCATTGCCGTGCGCCTTGCCGACCGTGTGGCCGCCGGCGGTCAGCGCGACGGTCTCTTCGTCGTTCATGGCCATGCGGGCGAAGGTCTCACGCACTTGCATCGCGGTCTTAAGCGGGTCCGGCTGGCCGTTGACGCCCTGCGGATTGACGTAGATGAGGCCCATCTGCACGGCGGCAAGCGGGTTTTCCATCGTGGTCGGGTCGTCCACATTGGCGTAGCGGTTATCGGACGGCGCGAGCCATTCCTTCTCAGCACCCCAATAGACGTCCTTCTCCGGACCCCAGATGTCCTCGCGGCCAAAGGCGAAGCCGAACGTCTTCAGGCCCATCGATTCATAGGCGACGTTGCCGGCCAGGATCATCAGGTCGGCCCAGCTGATCTTGTTGCCGTACTTCTTCTTGATCGGCCACAACAGGCGGCGGGCCTTATCAAGGTTGGCGTTATCCGGCCACGAATTGAGCGGGGCAAAACGGTGGTTGCCGGTGCCGGCGCCGCCGCGGCCATCGGACACGCGATAGGTGCCGGCCGAGTGCCAAGCCATGCGGATCATCAGGCCGCCGTAGTGACCCCAGTCAGCCGGCCACCACTCTTGGCTGTCGGTCATCAGCTTGACGAGGTCGGCCTTCAGCGCGGCGACGTCGAGGCCGCGCACGGCTTCGCGATAGCTCACGCCCTTCAAAGGGTTCGTCTTGGTGTCGTGCTGGTGCAGGATGTCCAAGTTGAGGGCCTTGGGCCACCAATCCATGACGTGGGTGCCCACGCTGGTGAGGCCACCGTGCATGACCGGGCATTTGCCCGACGAGCGCATATCATTGCCGTCCATTTGATCCTCCTGATCAATCTCAATTCCGGCCCGTGTCGCCCGAGCGAAGGTCAGGTCAGCGGGTCTTGAAAAGCTTGGAAGGGTTCTAACAGCTCAATCCCATAATTCCCAATTGCATTTTCTGAGACATGCGATCAGTTGAACTTATAATGAGGGAAAACAGCGCGGAATACCCCTTAAGGACTTCCCCCTGATCTCGACGTGCGGTTTCAAGAGGGGCGTTTTGCCGCGGCTGGGGTGCCAAGTCCCGTGAACAGCCACGCATGCTCGGGCGCATTGTGAAACGTCCACACCCGCTTCGGGCCGGCCATAACGTTCAGATAGTAGCTGTCATAGCCGTGAATCGTCGCGACAGGGTGATAGCCGCGCGGCACCAGCACTACGTCGCCATTCTCGGCGGCGATGGCTTCATCAAGACTGCGGTCATCGGTGTAGACGCGCTGCAGCGCGAAGCCTTGGGCCGGGTTCAGCCGGTGATAATAGGTCTCTTCCAGATAGCTCTCGTTGGGCACATCATCGCGATCGTGTCTATGCGGCGGATAGGACGACGTGTTGCCCGCCGGCGTGATCACTTCGACGACGAGGAGTGCGTGGGCGGCGCCGTCGTCCTCGGGCATGATGTTCGTCACGTAGCGGGTGTTGGAGCCCTGACCGCGGATGATCTGCGGATGGGTGCCCGGCGCGATCAGGCGCGGCTGATAGGCTCCACCGCCCGGCGCCGTGCATACCGCCAGCTCTATGGGCGTTTGCGCGATCGCGCTCCAGCGCGCGCCGGCCGGCGCATAGGCTGCGTGGGGCGCGCCCTCAAACGGGCTCATGCGCTCGCCCACCACGCCGAAATCCACGCCATCGGCGGATAGATGCGCGCGGCCGGACACCATCACCAGGCACGTCTCGCGCCCGTCACCGCCACCGGACACGGTATCGCCGGGCGCAAGCCGATGGAGGGCAAAGCCGACATACCCCCAGCCTGCGGACGCCGGCGTGATGTCATGGACGAGACCGTGGGCGGCGAGGGGCTTGCGCAACAAGGTCGACATCGGGGTGCTCATCCGTGAGAGGGGGTGACGGGTCGGGGAATGCCCGGCGTCAATCAAGTTGTGAGGCCGGCTGCCTTGGCCATCGCCTTCAGCGCGGTCAATCCCATGCCTTGATAGTAGAGCGGGTTGCGCACGGCGGGGTCCTGTTCGGCTTCAATGACGAGCCAGCCTTGATAGCCATGCGCGGCGGCGATCTGCAGCACGGGCTCAAATGCCACGGCGCCTTCGGGATCGCCTGGCACCGTGAATACCCCGCGGCGCACGCCTTCCAAGAAGCTTAAGCGTTGCGACCGCACCTCGGCCATGATGGCGGGGCGGATGTTTTTGGCGTGGATGTGGGCGACGCGGGCCATATGCTTGCGGGCGACCCGCTCGGGATCCCCACCGCCAAAGGTGCAGTGGCCGGTGTCGAGCAAAAGGTGGGTGTGCGGCCCGGTCATTGCCATGAACCGGTCGATCTCGTCCTCGCTCTCAATCACCGTTCCCTTATGGTGGTGATAGACCAGCGTGACGCCTTGCGCGGCGGCGACCGATGCCAGCGTCTCGATGCCGGTGGTCAGGCGCTGCCAGTCCGCCTCCGATAGCCTTGGGCGGTCATTGACCGGGATGGCGTCGTTGCCGTGCACGGTGTTGGAGCACTCGCAGGCAATGACCCGGTTGGAGCCGGCGGCCTTCACCATGTCGAGAAACCCCTGCAGCGAGGCGATCTCGGTGTAAATGTCGTTGACGAGCAGATGGGTGGAGTGCCAGCCGGAAACGAACCGCAAGCCATAGGCGCCCAGCGTCGCCTTTAGCGTGGCGCCGTCATTGGGCATCTTGTGGCCCTTCTCGATGCCGTCAAAGCCTAGGGTGCGGCAATCGGCCAGGCACTGATCCAAGCTGATGTTGGCGCCAAGGGTTTGGTCGTCATCATTCGACCACGCGATGGGGTTGGTGCCGAAGAGGATCATGGAGCGGGCCTCAGTGATGGGGGCGCTGGCGCAAGAGCGCGGTTTCGTAGGCGTCGCGGGCGGCCTTGACTTCGGGTCGCGAGGCGACTTCGGGCACGGCGACATCCCACCAGAACCCGCCCACACCGGTGCCGGTGTGCGGGTCGGTTTCAATGACGATGACGGTCGGGATCGTGCGGCCGCGCGCAGCGATGATCTCGGCTTCCAGATCGGCGATGCCGGAGGCCTTCACCGCGTGGGCGCCCATGGCGGCGGCGTGGGCGACGAAGTCGATCTCAGGCTGCGCCTCGACGCGGGTGTCGACATAGAGATTATTGAAGGGCGCGCCACCGGTCGCCGCCTGCAGGCGGTTGATGCAGCCATATCCGCGGTTGTTGGTCAGCACCACGGTGAACGGTCGGCGCAGCATGACCGCGGTGGCAAGCTCTGAATTCGCCATCATGTAGCTGCCGTCGCCGACAAAGCAGACCACGTCCGCATCCGGCCGGGCGAGCTTGATGCCGAGCGCGCCGGCAATCTCGTAGCCCATGCATGAGTAGCCATACTCCATGTGATAGCCGCCTTGGCTGGCAAACCACAGGGTGTGCAGCGCGCCGGGCATGG
>CALSBD010000139.1:0-7491 GCA_943373055.1 Rhizobium sp. Q54 | reverse complement strand
GCCGTTCATGGAAAGAGGTTCCGAAAAACTGAACAACCCCAAAGCGCTATGGACCGCGGAAAATCAAGCCAACAGGGCTCATTAAAATCAGTCATTTACATTTCGCGCCAAAATATACATTGTTTGCGCCATGGCGCTCCGTCCGAATGCACCAGCACTTGAGTCCCCCCAGGTCCGCATCGTCGCGCGGGTCGGCGTCGATCTGCAGGCCTATGCGCGCTCGCGCGGTCTCAATCTAGCCCCCTTGGCTGAGGCTCTTGATCTCTCCCTAGAAGATTTCAGCAGTTACTGGGCGACTATAAATCTTGATAAGTTTAGTCGACTGCTCGAAGCGTTGGCGACACTTTCAGGAGACGATTGCTTTGGACTTGGTTATGCGGCTTACGTTAAGCCAGGCACCACCGGTGCATTGTCATATGGCTATATGAGCGCGCCGACGTTACGTCACTCGATGCAGTTTTTTGTGAAATATAATCCGATCGTCATTGATCTGGCACACCAAGACCTAGTGCTCACGCACGAGAAGGGCATCTATGAATGGGCTCTCCCATCCACCTTGCTCGAAACCGATCAGATCAACGATATGGTCGCAGCCGCAACCATTCGAAACTTCTCCGCGTTCGTCGGAAAAGGGTGGCTAACGCGCGATGCGTCCTTGCAGCGCCAGCCGCCGCGCTCGTTGCTGCTGCATCGCTCCATGGTCGCCAACGTGCTGCGCTTTGGCGCCTCGGTGAACAGCATCGGCTTCGACACTCGGATGCTTGACGAGCCGAACCCACGTCACGACCCCAATTTGCACGCGCTCATGGACGCCGAGTGCAGCCGACTTTTGGCTCTAAAGCGCGAAAAACCGTTAACCGAACGGATCCGCGATCACATCGCCAAACGCCTTGATCGCGAGGATGTCTCGCTCGCCAGCATCGCCCGCCAGATTGGCTCAAGCGAACGCACCTTGCAGCGCGACCTAGCCGCCATGGGCACCAGCTTCGCGGCTTTGCTTGAGGACGTGCGCAAGGAAAACGCGCTTCGCTATCTCACCAACACCTCGCTGACCCTCGCCGAGATCGCCTACAAGCTCGGCTTTTCCGCGCCGAGCGCTTTCACCCGCTCGGCGATCCGGTGGTTCGGTAAAACCCCTAGTCAGGTGCGCAAGACCCAAAAACCGACGGAATTCTGACCATTTATTGTATGCAATCGATTAAAATAGCCTCTGCAAACGTTTGTTACAGAGTAACTGTTAAAAATGTGGCGCCAAATGTGAAGGAAATCGGGCGCCCGCATCGCCACATTTCAGTTGCGACGGGAACTAAAGGAGTCGCATCGACGGTCTCAAGATCCAAATCGGGGTGCGAGACCGACCGCCGAAACCGGCGAACAGGATGTGGCGAAAAGGGGCCGGCAAATGAGTGTTTCCTTTCAAACAAACGCGACGCAGATACGGGTCGACGAAGCTACACGTCCCTTGAAGATCAGCGAGCTGGCCGACCGGTTCGGCATCAGCTTGCGCACGCTGCGCTTTTACGAGGAAAAGGGCTTGCTGAAGCCCGGGCGCAAGGATGGCTGGGCGCGGCTTTACCGCGCGGACGACATCGCCCGCCTCGACTTTATTCTCAACTGTCGAGCCATCGGGTTGTCGGTCGACGAAACCCGCCATCTCTTGGAAATCAAGGACAGCCAGTCCGACGACGCGTTCCACCGTGAAGCGATCGAATCGATCCGGGATCGCATGGCGGCCATTGAGACGGAATTGGCCACGATCCAAGAGCAAAAGCGCGCCGCTCAAGACTGGCTCAACCGCCTCGGCGGTGCCGTGTCGCCAAGCTGAAACCACACACCGCGGGGTTCGCAGACGCGGAGACCGATTGGGTCAAGCGACAGTTCTTAGGACCGCCCAAAAACGCAAAAGCCCGGCCAAAGCCGGGCTTTCTTTTTGTTTCACATCGACATTCGATGATCAGAACGAGCGCTGGACGCGGAAGAAGCCAACGAGCTCCGAACGGTCGCGAGCGTTGCCGGACACGGCGTTGTGGTCTTCGTTGCGATACTCAAGGCCGGTGCGGAACTGCAGGCCGGAGACGGGACGGAAGGTCACGTCGCCCATGGCGGTCCACACGTTAACGCGAGAGCCGGTGTTCTCGAAGTTGCCGTACGAAGCCGAGAGGCCAGCCGACACCTGCGAGGTGAAGCCGAGGTTCACGGCAGCCGCAACGCCCCAAGCGGTGGTCAGAGCGCCGTTCGCGAAGAAGTCGGCGAACGGAGCCGACGGATCGACGTAACGGGTGGCGCCCTTGGCGTAAGCCGCCTGGATCGCAAAGTCAGACGCCGCGCCGAGGCCCGGGATGTTGACCTTCACGCCAGCGCCGACCGCGTAGCCGACTTCGTCCACGTTCACGCCGTTGACAGCAAAGAACATGTCAGACGAGTAGTTGTGGTGCAAAGCACCCATGATCTGCGCCGAACCCCAAGCCTGCGAGACCTTCACGTTGGCCACGACGTCGGGCCAACGGGTGCCGCCGTAGGACGAGAACAGCTCGTTGGCGTCGCGCTGACCGTCAGCGTCAAAGTCGACGAAGAGGGTGCTGGCGTTACGGGTGGTGACCGGAGCTTCGAACGACAGCGAAGCGGTCAGGCCGTTGCCGAAAGCAGCGGTGTAGGCCCACACGACGTTGGCGTCGTCAACGCCGGCAACCGAGTTGATCAGCACGTCCGAGCCACCGCCCATGAACGTGAAGAACGAGTCATGCCAGCCGAAGGTGAAGCCGGCCCACTTGATCCACGCGCGGTCAACGGTGGTCGCGTTGCCCGAACGGGTGTCGAGCTGCGAGTGGATGGCGATGAACGACTGCAGCGGGCCGAAGTCGGTGTTGTTGATCGCTTCGAACTCGACGCGACCGCGAGCGCGAGCCGCAATGCCCTCGTCACGATCGTCCCACGACAGGGTGCCAACGACCGACGAACCCGTGCCTTCTTCCGAGAGCGAGGCATACGCGTCGACGCGGACGTAGCCGCCGATGCGCAGGCAGGTCTCGGTGCCCGGGATGTAGAAGAAGCCCTTGCCGTACGCGTCGCAGACGCGGACGTAGTCAACCGCCTCGGCGGCCGGGGCCGAAAGGTCGGCCGCCTGGGCCGAAGTCGCGGTCATCACACCGGCGACGAGAAGGAGTGCTTTCTTCATCATGTTTCTCTCGCGTTACTACTGGGTCAATGGATCGGCCCGCTTATTACGCAAGGGAGCCTCGTTACCACACCGTCAGGCGCGCGCGCCGCTCTCATGACGAGAACCCGCCACACAGTCGCCTGCCTCGAAATGCAATTTGGCGCTGCATGGTTAATCAGTGGTAAAGCCAACGGTACCGGAGCTCTTCACCGGTTAGATTTGCCAGGACGAGGCTTGAGGTGTTGCGCTTGAGACACAACCCACACACTCGCAGCCGCAGCCTGAGGGCAGCAAGACGATCGACATCGCTGATTCTCAACTCACCAACCCTTGACGGACCAACGACGTGCTCCACTTTGCTGAATAGGCGGATCGTCGACCTCTCGGCAGTGCCCCCCGTCTGGCCGACGACGATGCGTCCGCGCTGGATCCCTCCCGGCGCCTACGCGCGCGAGCGCGAGCCCTCGTGTCACCCCCGACACGAGGGCTCTCTCGTTTTTGGGGTGCTCTTCAAGCCGATGCGACGGCTGCACCTAGGGCCGCAACACAGTTCCTTCGACAACGGCACACACATGAAAAAAGCACGGCTGCGAGGCAGGCCGTGCTTTTTATGTTGCTCTCACGAGGACCACCGAAAACGATCACCCGCGGCTGTCGTGTCGTCACAGGCGCGCGGCGATGTCCTTGAGTTGGCCAATCCGCGTGGAGGCCATCACACGAGCATCTTCCGACGTCGCCTGCGCAAGGTCCGCCTCGGCGGCGGCCACTTCAGCCGCGATCATATCGGCCTTGAGTTCCGTGGCCGGGATCGCCTTCTCCGCCAGTACCGTCAAACCCGTCGGCGTCGCATCGGCAAAGCCGCCGCGCACGAAGATCTTCATCGGCCCGGACGCCTTCACCACCTCGATAAAGCCGAGACGGATCGTCGACATGAACGGCGAGTGGCCCTTGAGCACGGTGAAATCACCATCCGCGCCAGGCACTACCACCTGCTCCACCGGCTCCGACAGGAGAAGCCGCTCGGGAGAGACGAGTTCGAACTGAAAGGTTTCGGCCATCGGGTGCGCTCGATCTCATTCGGTCGCCCGGCGCATCAGCAAGCCGGGTCCGGGCTTCGCATCAGGCGGGCCCCTCATCGGCTGAGGATCCCGCCCGTTTGTCTTAGGACTTACGAGCGCGCTAGGGCCCGCCCGTAAACCGGATCAGGCCGCCATGGCAGCGAGCTTCTTCGCCTTCTCAACCGCCTCGTCGATCGTGCCGACCATGTAGAAGGCGGCTTCCGGCAAGTGGTCATACTGGCCCGACACGAGGCCCTGGAAGCCGCGGATGGTGTCCTTCAGCTCGACGAACTTGCCCGGCGAGCCGGTGAACACTTCGGCGACGTGGAAGGGCTGCGACAGGAAGCGCTCGATCTTGCGGGCACGGGCCACGGTGATCTTGTCTTCTTCGGACAGCTCGTCCATGCCCAGGATCGCGATGATGTCCTGGAGCGCCTTGTAGCGCTGCAAGGTCTGCTGAACCTGACGGGCGACGCCGTAGTGCTCATCACCAACGACGGCCGGCTGCAGCATGCGCGAGGTCGAGTCGAGCGGGTCCACCGCCGGGTAAATGCCCTTCTCGGCGATCGAGCGCGACAACACGGTGGTGGCGTCCAAGTGGGCGAACGAGGTCGCCGGCGCCGGGTCGGTCAAGTCGTCGGCCGGCACGTAAATGGCCTGCACCGAGGTGATCGAGCCCTTATTGGTGGTCGTGATGCGCTCCTGCAGGGCGCCCATGTCCGTGGCGAGCGTCGGCTGATAGCCCACCGCCGACGGAATGCGGCCGAGCAACGCCGACACTTCCGAGCCGGCCTGCGTGAAGCGGAAGATGTTGTCGACGAAGAACAGCACGTCCTGGCCCTGGTCGCGGAAGTGCTCGGCGACGGTCAGGCCGGTCAGCGCGACGCGGGCGCGGGCGCCCGGCGGCTCGTTCATCTGACCAAACACCAGCGCGCACTTCGACTTCACCGACGGGTCGGGATTGTGCGGGTCGGCGTTCACCTTCGATTCGATGAACTCGTGATAGAGGTCGTTGCCTTCACGGGTGCGCTCACCCACGCCGGCGAACACGGAATAGCCACCGTGCGCCTTGGCGACGTTGTTGATGAGCTCCTGGATCAGCACGGTCTTGCCCACGCCGGCGCCGCCGAACAGGCCGATCTTACCGCCCTTGGCGTACGGGGCGAGCAGGTCAACGACCTTAATGCCGGTGACCAGGATTTCCGCTTCCGTGGCCTGCTCGGCGTAGCTCGGCGCCGGCTGGTGGATGCCGCGGGTGCCTTCGCCAACCACCGGGCCGGCTTCGTCAATCGGCTCGCCGATCACGTTCATGATGCGGCCCAGGGTGGCTTCGCCAACCGGCACCGCGATCGGGCCACCGGTGTCCTTGACCTCCTGGCCACGAACCAGACCGTCGGTGGAGTCCATGGCGATGGTGCGCACGGTGCTCTCGCCCAGGTGCTGCGCCACTTCGAGCACCAGACGGTTGCCCTGGTTGGTGGTCTCCAGGGCGTTCAGGATTTGGGGAAGATCGCCGTCGAACTGCACGTCGACGACGGCGCCCGTCACCTGGCGAATGCGCCCGATTGAGTTCTCAGCCATCGGTCCTGTCCTCGATCACTAGCGTTTGGCTCACAGCGCTTCCGCGCCCGAGATGATTTCGATGAGTTCTTTGGTAATCATGGCCTGACGCGAACGGTTGTACTTCTGCGTCAGCTTCTTGATCATTTCGCCGGCGTTGCGCGTGGCGCTGTCCATCGCCGACATGCGCGCGCCCTGCTCAGACGCCGCGTTCTCCAGGATGGCCCGGAAAATCTGCACCGACACGTTGCGCGGCAACAAGTCAGCCAGGATCGCGGCCTCGTCGGGCTCATAGTCGTAGATCGCGCCGGCATTGGTCGCGCCCGCCTCGATCTTCGCCGGGATCAGCTGCTGGGCGGTCGGGATTTGCGCGATCACCGACTTGAACTTCGAATAGAACAGCGTGCACACATCGTACTCGCCGTTCTCAAACATCTTGATCACGCGCTTGCCGACACCGTCGGCATCCGCGAAGCCCACTTGGCGCAGGCTCTTGAAATCAATGACGTCGACGATCTTATCAGCGAACGTGCGCCGCAGCACGTCATAACCCTTGCGGCCCACGCACAAGATCTTGACGGTCTTGCCCTCGCGCAGCAGCCGATTGGCATGGTCACGCGCCAAACGCGAGATCGACGAGTTGAACGCGCCGCACAGGCCGCGCTCGGCCGTGCACACCAAGAGTAAGTGCACCTGGTCCTTGCCATTGCCGGCCAACAGGGCCGGCGCATCGGGCTGGCCCTCGAAGGCGGACGCCAGATTGGCGAGCACCGTCTCGATCCGCTCGGCGTAGGGACGCGCCGCCTCGGCAGCCAACTGCGCGCGACGCAGCTTCGCCGCCGCGACCATCTGCATGGCCTTGGTGATCTTCTGCGTCGCCTTCACCGAAGCGATCCGGTTTCGCAGGTCCTTCAAGCTCGGCATGCGAGCGCTCTCCCCAATCCAATTCAACCGAACTGCCGCCGTGAGGGAGGGCCCCTCAGGCGGCTGTCCCGCGCACCGCGGTTGGGCGCGGCAGCGGCGGATCGCTCCGCCGGCCGCACCTCAAACCTCTCAGGCGAAGGTCTTGGCGAAGGTTTCAACGGCGCTCTTGAGCTTCGCCGCCGTTTCATCCGACAGGTCCTTCGACGTGCGGATCGCGTCCATGACGCCCGACGCATTGGCCTTGATGTAGGACAACAGGCCGCTTTCGAACGCCTTCACCTTGTTGAGCGGCAGCTGATCCAGATAGCCGTTCACGCCGGCATAGATCACGCACACCTGCTCTTCCATCTTTAGCGGCGAGAACTGCGCCTGCTTGAGAAGCTCGGTGAGGCGCGAGCCACGGTTCAACAGACGCTGGGTGGTGGCGTCGAGGTCGGAACCGAACTGCGCGAACGCCGCCATCTCGCGATACTGCGCGAGCTCGCCCTTGATCTTGCCAGCGACCTTCTTCATCGCCTTGGTCTGCGCGGCCGAGCCGACGCGCGACACCGACAGACCGACGTTCACCGCCGGGCGAATGCCCTGGTAGAACAGGTCCGTCTCAAGGAAGATCTGGCCGTCGGTGATCGAGATCACGTTGGTCGGGATGTAGGCCGACACGTCGTTGGCCTGCGTCTCAATGACCGGCAAAGCGGTCAGCGAACCGGCACCCATGGTGTCGTTCATCTTCGCCGCGCGCTCCAGGAGGCGCGAGTGCAGATAGAACACGTCACCGGGATACGCTTCGCGGCC